>NZ_JBHWDU010000030.1:52625-85754 GCF_042734825.1 Kitasatospora sp. NPDC059648
TTTTTTATAAGCCACGGGCCACCGTCGGCGCCCGGCCGGCGGGGGGGCACGGGGGCGGGGGGGGGCTATGGGGGGGGCCGGGCTGGGGGGGCGCCCGGGTGCGGCGGGCCCCCCCCCCTGCCGGGCCGTCAGCTCTGCCCGTCGAGGACCAGCGCCCAGGGCAGGCAGCCCGGCGCGGCCGTGCACAGCAGCGCGCGCAGGACGTTGAAGCGCACCCGGCGAGTGCCACGTGCGCCCCGGCGGCGGCCCGAAGCAGCGGCTCCGGGCCGTCGCTGTCCCGCTGTCCCGCCGTCCCGCTGTCCCGCCGTCCCGCTGTCCCGCCGGGCGGCCGGGCCGGCGAGCGGCTGGGCCGTGGTGGGTGGAGGTGTGGGCCCGCTGCGCACCGGTGGGGCCGGGGTGGGCCGGGGGGACCGGGTGTGGGGTGGAGTCAGTTCAGGGCGGCGAGGGCGGCGTCGTAGTTCGGTTCGTCGGCGATCTCGGCGACGAGCTCGGTGTGCAGGACGGTGTCGTTCTCGTCGAGGACGATGACGGCGCGGGCGGTCAGGCCGGCGAGGGGGCCGTTGTCGATCGAGACGCCGTAGGCGTTGTGGAAGTCGCGTCCGCGCAGGGTGGACAGGGTCTTGACGTTGTCCAGGCCCTCGGCGCCGCAGAAGCGGGCCTGGGCGAACGGCAGGTCCGCGGAGATGCACAGCACGACGGTGTTCTCCAGTGCGCTGGCCTTGGCGTTGAAGGTGCGTACCGAGGTGGCGCAGGTGGGGGTGTCGATGCTCGGGAAGATGTTCAGGACCTTGCGCTGTCCGGCGAAGTCCTTGAGGGAGGTGTCGGTGAGGCCCTCGCCGACCAGCGTGAAGGCCGGGGCCTGGCTGCCCGCGGTCGGCAGCGTGCCGCCGATCTCGACGGGGTTTCCCTTCAGGGTGACCTGAGCCATGAAAAGTCTCCTAGCAGCGGTGTACGGGTGACAACGCCGCCGATCCTACTGCCCGCCGGGCGGCACCCACTGCCGGTGACCGGGGAACGGCACCGCACCCGTCGCGGGAACTCCTCACGTACGCGCAGTCGTGGCCGTGGACCGATACCGGCCGTTCGGTGCCCGGGGCGCTGCGTGTCCTGTGCCCGGGCGGCGCGTTGGCGATCTGGTGGAACGCCACCGCCTTCGACGTGCCCTGGCTCCGTGCCCAGCACGAGCGCATCGCGCGCCACTATCCGGCCTGGGTGCTCGCCACCCCCGTGCCGTCCCCCGTCCCCGCCTCACGCCCGGACTCGTTCCCCGGCCCGGTCCCCGTCCCCGTTCCTCCCGCCGGGGGTGGGGGCCAGGTGCTCTCGTAGTAGGCCAGGTGCGCGTCGCGTCCGGCCGGACGCATGCCGGCGGCGGCCATGACGCGCTGGGAGGCGGTGTTGTCCAGGTCGGTGTCGCCGACCACGCGTGCCGCTCCGTGGGTTCGGGCCAGCTCCAGCAGGGCGCGCAGCGCCTCGGTGGCGTAGCCGTGGCCCCGTGCCGCGGGTATCAGCCCGTAGCCGACGGTGGCGGTGCCGTCCGGGCCGGGGGCGGCGTGGAAGCCGGCGCCGCCGATGGCCCGGCCGTCCTCGCGCAGGCGGATCTCGTAGGCGCCGAAGGGCTGAGGGTCGCCGTCGTGCGCGCACACCTGCAGGTAGCGGCGGGCCCCTGCGAGATCCCCGTCGGCGGGGTAACCGGGCGCCCACCACCCTTCGGGCCCGGGCGTGCCGGCCAGGATGCGCCGGGCCTGGCGCGGGGTCAGCGGGTGGAGGATGAGGCGTTCGGTGACCAGGTCGTCCATGCTCGGCTTCGTACCACCCGCCGCCCCGACCCCGCACCCGCATTTCCCGCCGCCCCGCACCCAGCGCCCGTTGTGCCTGGGCCCGTAGCGCTGCGGGGCCCCGCCACGGTGCCCCGACAGCCGGCGATCGCGCAACATCCCCGCACGCTGCGGCTTCATGCCGGCGTTGTTCCCGCCCTTGCGGCCGCGAGTCCTCATGGGGACGGTGACCGGCACAGGTGCACGCGGTGCCGATATCCGAGGCAGGTCAGGCGGGTCGAGCAGCAGGCCACCTTGGAGGACTTCGACTTCAGACACCTCCCCGAAGCTGCCCGCGGCCCGGGTCCGCGACCTGGCTGCCCTGCACCGGCTCCACGCCGGCTGCTGCGCCGCTGCCGGGGGCAGCCCGCCTGGTGGTGAGGGAGCGGGAAGTCGGCGGCGCCGACTTCCCGCGCTGGAGCGTGCGGAGTGCGCTCTGCCGACGGCTGGGGTATCGGGGCGTCAGCAGCTCTGGGATTGGGCGTGGTTGGTGGTGGCGGGGGAGGAGACGCGGAAGCGCTGGGCGACGACGAGGGTGTCGGCGTCGATGGCCGGTGTGTGGCCGAGGAAGGCGCTGACCCCCTCGCTGCGGAAGAACTCCTCGTGGGCGGTGCGCCACTGTGCCGCGTCGGCGTAGCCGCGTCCCTCGGCGCGCGCGAAGTCGTCGTCGATCTCCTTCATGGGGACGACGCGCACCTGGAGGAGTTCGATCGTGACGGCCGTGCGGCCCGCGGAATCGAGCACCGCGAACACCTGGCCGACCCTCGGCAGCGCCTCGCGGGCGTGCTCGTAGATCTCCAGCAGGCCCGTGAGCGCGGTCTTGTCGCCGCTCAGGATCGCCGCCACGCCCTGGTCGCGTTGCGGTCCGGGAAAGGCGAGTTCGAGTGTCGGAAGGTCGTCGTGCCTCATCCGGCGAGGGTACGGAGCCCGGCCCGCGCCGATCAACACCCGGCACCTGCCCGGCACAGGAAGAGGTGGGCGGGGGAGCGAGCGCTCCTGCCGTTCGTGCCGTGCCGAGTGCTCCCTCGGCCGTAGCGGGCCGTCCGGGCCCGTGGTCGCGGCGGCGACGAGCACTGGAGGACGCAGGACGTACGGCTGTGGCAGTGCTGCCCGCTGCCCGGAGAGGCGCTGTCGCGCCTGGGGGCCCGGCGCGGGGCAGGAGATGCCGAGCAGGGGACAATCAGGGCCGTGAACGTGCCCGAACTGCTGCAAGCCGCCCATCTGCTGACTTCCGTACCGCACGCCACCGACGGTGCCCTGGCGCTCGACGACGTGTGGGAGCACCTGGTGCGCGACGAGTGGGAGACGGCGCTCACCCTGATGGAAGAGCTCGCCTGCCCGCCCGCGCCGCCGACCGCCCGGGCCTGGGAGGACCTCGCCGAGGCCGCCGGACGGCTGCGCCTGGAGCGCAGCGCCGCCTGGTGCCGCTGGCGGGCCTTCGAGGCGCGCCACGGCACGGTGCGCGCCGAGCTGACGCTGCCGCCGGCCGGGCAGGGCCCGCGCACGCTGCCGTTCGCGGGGGCCGGGGTGCTGCGTCCGCTGTGGGACCTCGGGCACCGGGACGGCGACGGGCGGCCGGTCCTGGACGTGGCCCGGCTGTGGGTGGAGGGCGTACCGCAGCTGGGGCCGGGGGAGCGGGCTGTGGTGCGCCTGGCGCCGCTGGAGGCGGCGCGCTGGTGCCACCTGCGGCCGGGGCAGGTGATCACCATGCACGAGGGGCGGCCGGTGGCGGCCACCGCCGTCGTGCTGGAGGTACGCGGCCCGGTGGCGCAGCGCGCCGCGTAGCGACGCGCCCTGCTCCGGCGTGCGGGGCGGCAGCCATGCGTCGTGATCCGCCGTCGCCGCAACGCTCCGGGGCACCGGCTCCCGGGACCCGGGTTCCGGGACTCGGGTCCTGAGCCCCGGCACGGATCCGGACCGGACCTGAGGCTGGATCTGGGCCTCAGCTCGGACCTGGACTTGAGCCGACACCGGGTGCGTTCCGGAAACGGGCAGCCGGGCTGTGGCCAGGGTGTGCCGGTGGCGGTGCCCGCCTCGTTGCCGGTGGCCTCGGCGTGCGCCTCGTCCGCGATCTCCGTCGCCGTCCGCGCACCCCGAGGGCCGTGACGGACCGTACGGAGCGGAAGCGGGGATGCCTCTCCCGCCCTCGCCCCCGTGTTGGTTATGCGTAGCGGTCGAACAGGGCCTGGAGGTAGTCCTCAAGACGTCCGGTCAGTACAGGTGTGCCGAGGTCGGTGCGGCCCAGTTCGCGCCAGGGCGTGGCGACTTTCTCTGCGTCGGGGGCGAAGGCCAGGGCGTCCAGCAGTCGCCAGTAGAGGTGCTCCTCGCCGGCGGCCAGGGTACCTCCGGCTTGTTCGTAGGCGTCGGGGAAGGCCATGCCGGCGGGTACGCCGTGGAGCAGGGCCAGCGTTGTGGCGCAGTGGGCGACGTCCAGGTCGGCGGGGCCCCAGGAGGTTTCGACCCAGTCGACGACGCCGCTGACTGCCAGGTGTTCGCCGTTTCCGGTGAACAGTACGTTGCCGGGGTGGTAGTCGCGGTGAAGGAAGCAGGCCCGGTGCGGGGGTGCGTCGCGGTCGATCGCTTCCACCGCCCGGTGCCACAGCAGTGGGCGCTTGGTGGTGGCGGGGATCTGCACGCGTTCGGGGGAGGTCCATGCCTGCCAGGTGCGTGGACGCTCCTGTTCGGGTACCGCGACGGCGTGCACGGCCGCCAGCTGCCTGGCCAGCAGGACGGTGCGGCGCGCCACGTCGCCGTCCTCGCGCACCCGCACGCTGCCGGGCAGGTGGGTCATCACCAGCGACGGGTGCTCGCAGTGCTCGCCGGCCGCGTCCACCGCCCGTAGCCGGGCTGCCGGGATGCTCCCGGACTCCAGCAGGCGCAGCACGCCGGCCTCGCGGGCCAGCAGGCCCGGGGCGTGGCGGCGGTAGAACGGTTTGACGAACGACCGCAGCACCAGGGCGTAGCCCTCACCGCCGCCGCCGTTGTCGTTGTTGTCGTTGCTGTTGGCGGGCGCGATGTCCAGCCGGCGCATCCGCGATGTCCAGCCGCCCTTGAGCTCGCGCACTCCCACGATCCGCTCACCTGGCGCGAGCGCACTCCGGACCCACCGGCGTGTGCCGGCCCACCCCTGGCCGTCGTCATCGATCACGGACGACCACCCTACGCGCCGCCCCCGCACCGGCCCCGCGCACCCCGGCCCCGCCCCAGACCTCCGCACGCCTTCGCCCCCCGCTCCGCCTGGTCCTGCGGACCGCGGGTGACGGCATCTCAACTCTCCTGCGGCCACGGGCCGAAGCCCATGTTCGACGTTCATAGAAATTTGACAGGGGGGCCACTCCCGGCTTGGGTGGAATGGCCGGACCGTGTGCCGGCCCGCCGCCGAAGAAGGGGAGAGTCCGTCATGCCCAGGAAAGTCGTCTTCGCTGTCACCGGCGCACCGGAGGTCCTCGCTGTCCGGGAGACGCCCCTGCCCCGGCCCGGTCCGGGTGAACTGCGTATCAGGGTGCAGGCGCTGGGTCTCAACCGCGCCGAGGCACTCTACCGGGCCGGTACCTATCTGGAACAGCCGCGACTGCCCGCCACCCCCGGCTTCGAGGCCGCGGGCACCGTGGACGCCGTCGGCGAGGGGGTCACCGGCTTCCGTGTCGGCGATGCCGTCGACTCCGTCCCCGCGTTCGACCAGAACGACTACGGCGTCTACGCCACCCACGCCCTCGTCCCGGCCCGTGCCGTCGTCCACCGCCCGGCCCGCCTCAGCGCGGTCCAGGGCGCCGCCACCTGGATGCCCTACCTGACCGCCTACGGCGCCCTCGCCGAGGACGGCCACCTGCGCCCGGGCGACCACGTGCTGCTGACCGCCGCGGCCTCCAGCGTGGGCCTGGCCGCGATCCGCATCGCGCGGCGCATCGGCGCCGTGCCCGTCGCCACCACCCGCACCCGCGCCAAGACGGCCCAGCTCCTGGACGCCGGCGCCGCCCATGTGATCGTCACCGGCGAGGAGGACCTGCCCGCCCGCGTCCACGACATCACCCAGGGTGAAGGGGTGCGCACCGTCTTCGACGCCGTCGCCGGCCCCGGCGTCAACACCCTGGCCCGCACCCTGGCCCCCGGCGGGCACCTGATCGTCTACGGGCGCCTGGACATGCGCGACACGCCCATGCCCGGCCAGGACACCTTCGCTCCCCTCAGCAGCCGCTTCTACACCGTCCACGAGGTCAGCCGCGACGCCCAACGGCTTCGCCGCGCGCACGCGTTCATCACCGCGGGCCTGGCCGACGGCACGTTCACCCCCGCCGTCGACCGCGTCTTCGAGGGCCTGGAGAGCATCGTCGAGGCCCACCGCTACCTGGAGGCCGGCGCCCAGGTCGGCAAGATCGTCGTGACCGTCACCGGCTGACCGTCGACCGGCCGATCACCGGCCGACCGTCGACCGGCCGATCACCGGCCGACCGGCGGCCGGCCGATCAGCGACCGGCCGCCGGTTGACCGATCACCGGCTGCGGTCAGGGCGTGTCCCGGGCTTCGGCGTCGGCGGCGGCCACCACCGCCGACAGCAGGCCCGGGAAGCGCTGCTCCAGTTCCTCGGCGCGCAGTGTGTTCATCTTCGTGGTGCCCACGTAGTACTGGCGCAGCACCCCGGCCGCGCGAAGCACCGAGAAGTGGTGGCTGGAGGTGGAGCGTCCGACCGGCAGGTCGAAGGAGCCGCAGCTCAGGTCGGCACCCGCGTGTGCGAGGGTGCGCACCACCGAGCGCCTTGCCGGGTCGGCCAGGGCCTCCAGTACCTGCTGGACGCTCACGTCCTCCACACCGGGGTGCACGATCACCCGCGCCGTCACGCGTGCTCGTCCCACACCCACCACCCCTTTCCTGAGCCCGGCCCCCGTCCCGCAGCACTCCTCGTCAACGGCCGCGCACCGTGCGCGACTTCCTGCCCGACGCTACTACGGGAAGACCTCCGGCCACGCCCGCCGCAACACCTCCGCAACATCAATCACCCGCCGCCCGCCCGCCCGGCCCCCGACACCGAGGACTTCGACCTGGTCGTCGGCGCCGCTGTTCTTCGGCTCCAGCGCCCGCTACCCCCTGGGCCTGGTGCCGGGCTGGCTGCAGGCCGTCAGCAAGGTCGACCCGCTCAGCTACCAGGTCCGCGCTGCGCGGCCTGCTGATCGGCACCCCCTCCCACCTGCCGCTGGACTTCGCCTCCTGGCCGCCGCCAGCCTCGCCGGCATCGCCGCGGCCTCCGCCCTGCTGGGCCGCCTGACCCGCTGAGAAATCCGCGGGAACCCGGAAACACGACAGCAGATGTCGGGTCCGGGGCGGACAGTGGGCTCACCAGCCGGCGCCGCCACGGCGCCGGCCGGGACGACCGACGAGGCAAGGACCCCAGCCCCATGCGCGAAACACCCGACGAGCTCCACCGCCTCCAGGCCCTCCTGGACGCCTCACTCTCCCGCTCCACCGCCCACCTGCGCTCCATCATCAACAGCGAGCGCACCCTCACCGCCGACCAGCTCACCCGCGTACTCACCGGCATGTGCACCCTCGCCCTGTCCACCGTCACCGCCACGGGCGAGCCGCGCATCAGCGGTGTGGACGGCCACTTCCTGCACGGCAAGTGGCACTTCGGCACCGCCCGCTCATCCGCCAAGGCCCGCCACCTCGCCGCCCGGCCCGCCGTCAGCGCCGCCCACCTGCGCGGGGAGGACCTGGGCGTGTTCACCCACGGCACGGTGGAGACCCTCAACCCCCACCGAGGCCAGGCGGCTGCTGACTGGCCCGAACTCCTCGCCCACTTCCGCGGCTTCTACGGCCACGACGCCTTCGACTGGGACAACGACGTCGTCTACTACCGGCTGCACCCGCACTGGATGGCCGCCTTCGCCCCCGACCCCGCCCAACTCGCCGCAACGGCGGACCGTACGAACCCTGCCTCGTCGTCCTAGACGTTCACGTCGTCCTCGACGAACGCGTCCCGGGCCCGCATCTACCCGCACTCCCGCGGCGTCCGGCAGGCCGCCCACCCTGCTCGACGCGCCGCACGACACGACGCTTCACACGCGCAGCGCCGTCGTCGCCGGGACGCGGGACACCGGCGCGTGCGGCGCGGCTGCGGGAGCGGCGACAATGGCGTGAGGGCCGTACAGGGGACAGCGAGCGAGGAGGGGTCGGGGTGCGGGCGAGCCGGGTCATCGCGCTGCTGCTGCTCCTGCAGACCCGGCACACCATGACCGCCGCGCAGCTCGCGGCCGAACTGGAGGTCTCCGAGCGCACCGTGCAGCGCGACATCGCCGCCCTGCTCGAAGCCGGAGTGCCGGTGTACGCCGAACGCGGGCGCGGCGGCGGCTACCGGCTCGTCGACGGCTACCGCACCCGCCTGACCGGCCTCGAACGCGCCGAGGCCGAAGTCCTGCACCTGGCCGCCCTCCCCGGCCCGCTGCGCGACATGGGCCTGGCCGCACACGCCCTCGCGGCCCGGCTGAAGGTCGCCGCCGCGCTGGGTGACGCTCCTGCGATCGCGGCCCGGCGTTTCCACCTTGACGCACCGGCCTGGTTTCGCGATTCCCAGCCCCCGCCACTGCTCGCGGAGGTGTCCCGTGCGGTGTGGGAGGACCGTGTCCTTGACGCCTGTTACGCGGCTCGTGATGGCATCCGCAGGCGTCGGCTGGAGCCGTACGGTCTGGTTCTGAAGGCCGGCCAGTGGTATGTCGCGGCTCGTGGCCCCGGTGGGCGCATCGCCACTTACCGCGTCGACCGCTTCGAGACCGCCGAGGCCGGCGACGAACGCTTCGACCGTGACCCGGACTTCGATCTGGCCGACTACTGGACCACCGCCGCCCGGGAGTTCACCCGCGGCATGCTGCGCGAACGCGCCCTCGTGCGCCTGAGTCCGCTCGCCGTGCGCAGCCTGCCCGTCCTGCTGGAGCCGGTCGCCGCCACCGACGCCCTGGCCACCGCGGGCCCCGCGGACACCGACGGCTGGGTCACGGTGACCCTGCCGTTCGAGACCTGGGACATCGGTTACTTCGAACTCCTGCGCCTCGGCCCGGAGGCCGAGGTCCTCCACCCGCCCGAACTCCGCGCCCGCCTCGCCGACGCGGCCCGCCGCAGCGCCGCCCTCTACACCTGACGGGGGCGCCGCCCCCCGGTCTGTAGGGGGAGCGGCCCTCGTGGTCGCGGTGCGGCTGCGGGTCGGCGTGTGTTCGTGGGCCGTCTCCGGTTCGTGCCGCGACCGTTACGCCTGTTCGTGGATGCCCTGCCCGGGGGTGAGGATTCCCGCCGGGTCGAAGCGCTGTTTGGCGGCCTGTACCTGCTTCCACAGGGCGCCGTAGTGGCGTTGCCAGTGCGCGGTCGTCATCCCGGGTACGGCTCCGATGAGGTACCGCTTGCCGCCCAGTTCCACGGCCCGCTCGTACAGGCGCCGGTTGCGATCCAGCATCCCGGCGATGTCGGCGTCGGGAGCGGGGAAGGCCAGCAGGTCGAAGTGCCAGCCCACTTGCTCCTGTGGCAGTACCGCCAGCGGGGTGTGTATCCGCTCGCGCGCGTACGGGTAGAACAGCAGCAGCCCCGCGCCCAGGTCCGCGGCCGTCAGCGACGTGGCCGCCTCCCGCATGAACACCCCTGCCGTGGAGGCCGGCAGGAACAGGCTCAGCCACGGCTTGGGCAGCCCCCACAGCCCCGCCGACCGCAGGTAGCCGGCGAACGCGTCCACCCGGAACGCGTACTCGCGCCAGCTCTGTTCCACCACCGACGTCCCGTCCGCGACCGGGCTCAGCCCCGCGAGCAGCTTCTCGCGTTCCACCGGGCGTCCGGCCTGCCCGTAGGCCACCAGCTCCGCCGTGTACCGCCACCGCTGCCCGTCCGCGCTGCGCACCACGTTGCCGACCTGCAGGTCGAAGCGGCCGTCGGCCAGTACCTTGTGCTGGTCGGCGAGGTAGGCGTCCAGGTCGTCGTAGGCCAGGGTGAAGACGGTGGAGCGCTCGGGTGCCGGCACCAGGGCCAGCGTCGCCCGCACGATGATCCCCGCCTGCCCGCCGCCGGCCAGCACCGCCTCGAACAGCGCCCGGTTCCGTTCGCGCGAGGCCGTCACCAGTTCGCCGGTGCCGGTCACCACCTCCAACTCGCGCACCGTGTCCGTCTGCAGGCCGTGGTGCTGCACCGCCCCGCCGATCCCGCCCACGCTCAGCGTCCCGCCCACCGACAGGTGCAGGTAGTCCGTCAGCACCGGCGGCATCCAGCCCTGCGCCAGCGCGGCGTCGGTCAGCTGTGCCCAGGTCGCGCCGGCCTCGACCACGGCCTGGCCGGGGCGTATCGACACCACCTGGTCCAGGCCGCGGGCGTCGACGGCGATGCCGCCGCGCGCGTTGGCCTGGCCGTAGCTGGAGTGCGACTCCAGCCCCGTCCGCCCCACCGCCGCCACGTCCCCGCTCTGCCCGTTGACGGCCACCGGGATGCGGTGGCGCCGGGCGAAGTCGACGACCCGCTGCACGTCCCGCACCGAGGCGGGCCGCAGCACCGCCCGCGGGGCCGCGCTGACCAGGTGCCCGAAATCGGAGGAGAACCGTTCCAGGCCCTCGCCCTCCAGCGTCACCGACCCGTCCAGCGCGGGCAGTTCGGCGATGCCCGGCTGCGGCGCGGTGGCCCAGGCGCGGGCGGCGGTGTTCCACCCGACGACGGCGGCGGCGGCGCCGGCGCCGGCGATCAGGGAACGGCGGGACAGTCCTGACCTGCTCATACCAGCTTTTCTCCGATCAGTCGTCAAACAGTGATCGTTGTACCGCAACCGGTGCGCCGCCGCCTACCGCGCCGCCTACCGCGGCGCTTGCCCGAGCCGGCGCTCGATCTCCCGCAGCTGCGCCACGGAGTGCTCCCACATCCGGCGCTGGTAGGCGGGCGCGTCGGCCGGGATTCGGGCACTGGCGGCCCGCGCCTGCTCCAGCAGCGCCCGCCGTGCCTCGGGCAGGCGGGCCACCCGCGGGCTGGTCTCGCTCAGCTCCCGCAGGACGTAGGCCAGTTTGTAGGCGTGGGCGCGGGGGCTGACCGCGAACAGGATCCGGTAGACCCACAGCCCCTCCTCGCCGCCCAGGATCCGCTCGTTGTGGCTCATCAGCCGTACCCGCGCCTTCAGCACCAGGTCCGTGTGCACGTTCATCCGCCTTTTCCCCCTTGGTCGTCGCTCCCGTACGCCCACCCCCCCGTCGCGGCGCCGGGGCACGACGCACCGCACGCCGGCCGCCCGGCGAGCGGGCGGCGGCGCGTGGGCCGCGAAAGGGGCAGTGGGGTGTTGCACGAGTGTGCGGCGTGCGCACGGGGCGCGGCAAGGCGCAAAAAGGGTGGGCTGCGTCCTACCGGAACCCTTGCCTGACCTGGCAGGATTGGGGTCGGCACCCTCCCGGCCCGGCACGCGGTAAGCCCGCCGCACCCCGCGGCCACGGCCATCGGCCACGCTGGTGCTTCGTCGCCGCCGCTGCTTCGGACGGCGACGCGGCCCGCCGGTGGCCCAGTGGGACCGCGGGGAATTGGCCCCTTCGATCGGTCAGTTGCGCACTACCGTGGGCACCATGACAACGGGATCCACCGCGACCGACCGACCCGCCCGCACCGCTCAGGCCCCCGCCGCCCCAGCCCCAGCTCCCGGCTCTGCCCCCGTCCGCGTTCCGGCTCCCTCGGCCGAGGCCCTCGCCGATGCGCCGATGCGCCAGGCCCGTAACTCCGCCGCCTTCTGGAGTGCCACCGGCCGAAGCCGCGGGCACGAGGTGATCCGGCGCCGCGGCTTCGTCGCGGTCGACGGCGACGAGCGCGCCGGCCTGCGGATCCTGATCCAGGAGCCCGACCTCGGCCCGGACGAGCTGGCCGAGCTGAGCGGGCTCGCCCGCCGGGCCGTGGGCCCCGTCAACGCCGAGGACCCGTACAGCGCCACCGACCTGGGCCACCTGGGCATGCGCAGCTTGCAGATGCCCGTCATGCTGCGCCCGCCCGCGCCCGTGGGCGAACCGGCCCTGGAAGTGATCCGAGCGCGGCGGCCCGAGGACCTCCAGCAGGCCGAGCGGATCGTCATCGCGGGCTTCGAGCTGGCCGCGTTCGAGCCCCACCGCCCCGGCGAGCTGTTCCCCGCGGCACTGGTCGACCAGCCCGGTGCCAGCGTGTTCCTCGCCCGGCACGAGGGTGTGGCTGCGGGGGCCTGTGTCAGGCTCGTGCACGAGGGCTTCGTGAGCCACTACTGGGTCGGTACCTGCCCGGACCTGCGTTCGCGTGGCGCCGGTCGGGCCGTCATGCTGGCCTCCCTCGCCGATGTGGCGGCCTTGCCGGCGACCCTGACCGCCTCCAGGCTCGGGCGGCCGCTGTACGAGTCGCTGGGCTACACCGCTGCGGCACCGGCGACCTGGTGGGCCTTGCCGCGCCCTGCCGGGCTAGCCTGACGCCATGTTCATTCTGGAGCTGACCTACACCGCCCCGCTGGAGCGGATCGACGAGGTGCTGCCGCAGCACGTGCGGTGGCTCAACGACCACTACGAGGCGGGGACGTTCCTGGCTTCGGGGCGCAAGGTGCCGCGCGACGGCGGCGTGATCCTGGCCGTGGGGGAGGACCGGGCCCGGATCGAGGAGCTGGTGGCCACCGACCCGTTCGTCCGGCTGGGCCTGACGGAGTACCGGGTGACGGAGTTCCTGGCCACCGTCACCGCGCCCGTTCTGGAGGCCCACCGCCAGCAGCTGCCCGCCTGAGCCGGATCAGCGGCCGCTCGCCCGTTCCTGCCGGACGCGAGCGGCCCGGGGCGGGCCGGACGTCAGCGGTTCGCCTGTTCGGGTTGAACGGCAGCGGCCCGCCCGCCTCTGCCGAATGCGAGCAGCCCGCCCGGGCCGGATGCCTGCGGCCCGCCTTGTTCGGGCCGGACGCCGCCTGCCTGCCCGCTCGGGTCGGACGTCAGCGGCCTGCTTGTTCGGGTTGGACGTGGTTTGTCTGTTCGGGTGGGGTTGGCTGTGTCTGTCGTGGGTGGGGGGTGGCTCGGTTCGGGGGTGGTCGGTTCTGGCTACGATCGGTGGGGGCGGGGCGTGGACGTGACGCGGGTTTCGGGTTGTCGGAATTTCGGCGGGAGTGGACGGATGGTACACGCACGGGCCGGGCAGCCGGCGCAGGCCGGTGATCTGGTGGATGTGGCACGGTTGGTGACGGCGTACTACACGTTGCGTCCGGATCCCCAGGAGGTGGGGCAGCGGGTGGCGTTCGGGACGTCCGGGCACCGGGGTTCTTCGCTGGACATCGCGTTCAACGAGGATCACATCGCGGCGACGACGCAGGCGATCTGTGAGTACCGGGCGGGGCAGGGGGTGGAGGGTCCGCTGTTCCTGGGGGCGGATACCCACGCGTTGTCGGAGCCGGCGAAGGCGACCGCGTTGGAGGTGCTGGCCGCCAACGGTGTGCAGGTGCTGATCGACGCGGCGGACGGCTATACCCCGACGCCGGCGGTCTCCCACGCGATCCTGGCTCACAACCGGCGCAGTCCGCGGGCGCTGGCGGACGGGATCGTGGTGACGCCTTCGCACAATCCGCCTCGTGACGGGGGGTTCAAGTACAATCCGCCCAGCGGGGGGCCGGCCGGCTCCGAGGCCACGGGTTGGATCCAGGACCGTGCGAACGAGCTGATCCGTGAGGGCCTGCGCGGGGTCAGGAGGGTCGCGTACGCGCGGGCCTTGGCGGCGGCCACCACCGGGCGCTACGACTTCCTCGGTACCTATGTGCAGGACCTGCCCTCGGTGGTGGACCTGGAGGCGGTGCGGGCCGCGGGGCTGCGTATCGGCGCGGACCCGCTGGGCGGGGCGTCGGTGGCCTACTGGGGGCGCATCGCCGAGGTGCACCGGCTGGACCTGACGGTCGTCAACCCGGTCACCGATCCGACCTGGCGGTTCATGACGCTGGATTGGGACGGCAAGATCCGCATGGACTGCTCCTCGCCGGCGGCGATGGCCTCCCTCATCGGCCGCAAGGACGAGTACGCCATCGCGACGGGCAATGACGCGGACGCCGACCGGCACGGCATCGTCACTCCCGACGGCGGTCTGATGAACCCCAACCACTATCTGGCTGTGGCCGTCGACTACCTCTTCCGTCACCGTGTCGACTGGCCGGGGGACGCGGCGGTGGGCAAGACCTTGGTGTCCTCCTCGATGCTGGACCGTGTCGCCGCCGACCTGCGCCGCACGCTGGTGGAGGTTCCGGTCGGTTTCAAGTGGTTCGTCGAGGGCCTGCTGGAGGGCTCGATCGCCTTCGGCGGCGAGGAGAGCGCAGGCGCTTCCTTCCTGCGCCGTGACGGCGGGGTGTGGAGCACCGACAAGGACGGCATCCTGCTGGCGCTGCTCGCCTCTGAGATCACCGCCGTGACCGGCGCCAGCCCCAGCGCACGCTACCGGGAACTGACCGAGCGTCACGGTGCGCCCGCCTACGCCCGGGTGGACGCGCCCGCCGACCGTGAGCAGAAGGCCCGCCTGGCCCGGTTGTCGCCCGAGCAGGTCACGGCCGGGGAACTGGCGGGGGAGAAGATCACCGCGGTGCTCTCCCACGCGCCCGGCAACGGGGCGGCCATCGGCGGCTTGAAGGTGTGTACCGACAACGCCTGGTTCGCCGCGCGGCCCTCGGGTACCGAGGACGTGTACAAGATCTACGCCGAGTCGTTCCTGGGGGCCGACCACCTGGCACGGGTGCAGCAGGAGGCCCGTGCGCTGGTCGGCGAGGTCCTGGGGGCCTGACGCGCGCCCGTCGGCGTCCCGGGCGTGCTGTCGGGCCGGGCGGGGCGGGGGCCAGGTGGTCGGGGGCAGCGCTCGGACCGTGTACGGATCGTGGCCGAGCGGCTGCCCCAGCCCGCCGCCGCCGACATCGACACAGCGCACCGTGCACCGGTGCACCGGCACACCCCGGCCGGGTCAGCGGGCCAGCCGCGCCTCCGCCTCCGCGGTGACGGGTGCGAAGAAGTTGACGAGGTTGCCGTCGGGGTCGCGCACCAGCAGCGAGCGGTTGCCCCAGGGCATCGTGGCGGGCCCCGCGACGACATCGACATCGACGGCACCGGCGCCGGTCAGGTCCTCGTACACCCGGTCCACGTCGTCGACCAGGAACTCGGTGATCACACTGCGGTTGTCCGCCGCGCCCGCGCTGCCCGGAGCGAACAGCGCGACCGTGCGGGTGGAGGCGACCGCCAGCGTCGCCCTTGCGGTCCTGAACTCGGCGAAGTCCTCGGTGGCCCACACCGCCCCCACCCCCGTCGCCCGCTCGTAGAATCCGACGAGGCGGGCCACGTCGCCGGTGATGATGCGGATCGAGACGAAGTCCATGGAATCTCCCTGGCCGTGCGTGCTGAAACCTTGCGCTCCGCAGGCTACGAGCGATACCGGACAGAACCGGTCCCCTATTCGCGGTAGGTTTCCCGGGTGCCCCGACCCACCGCCCGCGTGCTGACCCTCCTGGAACTGCTGCAGTCCGGCGGCACCCGCACCGTGGCCGAACTCGCCGAACGCCTCGGCGTCGAGGGACGCACCGTGCGCCGCTACGTGAACCACCTGATCGAGCTGGACGTGCCCGTGGAAACGGTGCGCGGCCGCTACGGCGGCTACCGCCTCGCCCCCGGCTACCGCCTGCCCCCGCTCATGCTCGGCGACGACGAGGCACTGGCCGTGCTGCTCGGCCTGCTTGCCGCCCGCCGCACCCCCCTGACCGCCGCCCAGCGCACCGCCAACGAGACGGCCACCGCGAAGATCCGCCGGGTCCTGCCCCGCCCCACCGCCCGCCGCCTCGACGCCCTCCAGGACACCCTCGCCCACACCCGCCCGCCCGGACCCAACGGCACGGCCGAGAGCGGCACCCCCGACGCCGACGTGCTGCTCACCGCCGCCGACGCGGCGCGCCACCGCCGCCCCCTCGCCATCCGCTACACGGACCGCGACAACCGCCCCAGCGAACGCACCCTGCACCCCCACGGGATCGTCAACCACGCGGACCGCTGGTACCTCACCGGCACGGACACCCGCCTCGGTGAGGACCGCACCTTCCGCCTCGACCGCGTCACCGACGCCCGGATCCTGCCCGGCACCTTCCAGGAACCCGTCGGCCCCGCCGCCCCCGACCCCGCCCAGCGCCTGCTCACCGGCTTCGCCACCGCCGACTACCGCCACCGCGTGACCCTGCGCATCCACGCCGCACCCGAACACATCCGCGCCCACCTGCCCGCCACCGTCGCCGAGCTGACGGAAACCGAACCCGGCCCACCTCCGGCCGGCGGGGCACCCGGGCAGCAGCGCTGGCTGCGCGTCGAACTACGGGCACAACACCTCGACTGGCTGCCCCCGGTGCTCGCCGCACTCGACCGACCCTTCACCATCGAGCGCCCCGACGAACTGCGCGGCCTCGTCACCGCCCTCGCCGACCGCCTCGCCCGCGGCGCCCGCGACAGCGACGCGTAAGGTTCCTACCGCGGCGCGGCACGGCGCGGCGACACGGGAACGGAAAGGACGGTCCATGCCGATCAGGGGCGTGCTCTTCGACGTCGACGACACCCTGTTCGACTACACGCACGCGGAGGAAGCGGGCATCCTCGCCCACCTGCGGGACCTCGGCCTCCTGAAGCGCCTGTCCTCCCCACAGGCGGCACTCACCCTGTGGCGCGACGTCATGGAGCACCAGTACGCCCGCTACCTCGCCGGGCAGCTCACCTTCCGCGGCCAGCAGCACGAACGCACCCGCCAGTTCCTCGCCCGGCTCGGCCACCACGGCGCCGAAGACCTCAGCGACGACCAGGCCGCCGCCTGGTTCGCCGGCTACGCCGCCCACCGCGACGCCGCCTGGGCCGCCTTCCCCGACGCCGGGCCCACCCTGCACCGGCTCGCCCCCCACTACCGGCTCGGCATCGTCTCCAACTCCGACACCGACCACCAGCGCCGCAAACTGCGCACCATCGGTCTGCTCGACCACTTCGGCGACGCCATCGTCTGCTCCGAGCAGCACGGCGAAGCCAAACCCGCCCCCAGCATCTTCCGCGCCGGCTGCGCCGCCCTGGGCCTGCCCCCGCACGAGGTCGCCTACGTCGGCGACAAGTACACCCTCGACGCCGAAGGCGCCCGCGACGCCGGCCTCCACGCCTTCTGGCTCGACCGCGCCGCCACCAACGCCCCCGTCGCCGACGGCATCCACGTCCTCCACCGCCTCACCACCCTGCCCCACGCCCTCACCCCGTGACCCCGGTGGGGGCCGTCACTCCCGCCGCCCCGCCCCACGTCCGCACAGAGGATGCCGGCCGGCCCGACTTCCCGTGCCCGTTGACGGGCAGGTGCCTCCCGGCCTGGCGCCCAGCTCGTCCGCAGGCAGGAGCACCGAGAGGTCCGGGCCGGTGTTGCTCCGGTGGGTCGGCCAGCGTCGCCCGCAGCTCCGCGAACGCGAGGCGGAGCATCGCGGCGCGCATCCCGGTGCCCGACCCCGGCAACGCCGTTGCTTCAGGCGGTCGCTGCGGTCGCCGTGCTGCGGGAGGACTCGGGCTTCTTCGAGCCGTGCCAGCGGCCGAACACGGCCGTGACCAACGGGTTCGGCGGGCCGGAGGCAACGGCACCGCCCTTTGGCCGACCGCCTCGGACGGCGGGACGCCGGTGGCGTGACCCGACGGATTCGGCTCTTCCCGTGGTGCCGGACGGCGCTGTCGAAGGACGCCCCGCCCGGCGGACGTGCTGCGAGCGCGGCCAACCGCCCCCCGCTACGTCCTAGTGCTCCGGCTCCCAGGCGCGGAGCAGGTCGAGCAGCCCTGAGTCTCCGTCAACATGCAGAGATTCGGCCGGAATACGGTCGTAGAAATAGAGGACCAACTCACTGGCCGTGCCGTGGACGGAGGCGCCGGCTGCGTCCGCGTCCTCACCGGTCGCGGCAGTGGGCGCGGGGATGCGGGTGGAGCGTGCGCCGTCGCCGTCGACCGTGAGGCGCCAGGAGCGCCCCTCGGCGGCGTGGAAGTCGAAGGTCGTGGGCTTGTGCGGCCAGGCGCTGCGCGTCGCGACGCAGGTGAACAGGAACTCCTCCACACCGTCGAGGGCCACCTCGACCGGCAGCGGCTGCGGGGCGCCCCCGGCGAGCTGGGCGTCGTACGTGTGCACCGCGCTCTCCTGGGCCCGGTGCCGGGCGACCCCGCCGGAGGTCCGCGGCGTCTGCAGGCCACTCCACCACGCCCAGCAACCGCTCTCCGGTCCTGCCTCGCGCAGGGCGTTCAGCAAAAGCTGCGTCGACGCGGCCAGCCAGGCCAGCAGGGCCTCACGCTCCCGCGGCACTTCCAGAGCGGCGCGCGCAGCGGCGGCCTCGGCCGGGGGACCGTCGGCAGGCCCCGCGCCGACGATGGCGGCCCAGAAACGGTCTCCCCCACCCAGGTGCTTCACCAGATCGAACAGCGTCCACTCGGGGCAGGTCGGCACCTGCGCGTCGAGACTGGGCGCGGCGGCGACCGCGGAGCGGAAGGCGGTCGACCGCTCATCGATCAGTCGCAGCAGGTCAGGGAACTCAAGATTCTTTTCCACGCCGGATGTCTATCACCGTGCTCCGGTGATCGGACAGCGATTTTTCACAGTCGCCGCCGGCCGGCCATTGCGGACGTCGTCGTCGCCTCCCACCGGCCGCCCGGCAGCACCGCGGGCTGGGTACGGAACTGCCGGACGCTGGTGACACATGGATCTCCGACTACGACGGAGTCATGCCATGCCCTTTTCGCCGTAACAGCAGCAGGACCGCCAGACCCGGCGACGCCTGGCGGTCCTGCGACACGCCGAGGAGGTCACCGGGGGAACGTCTCGCTGACCTGCCGGTACGACGGGATCAGCCGCAGCCATCCCGCTGGCGTCCGCCGGCAAGCCGGACAAGAAGCGCCTGCGCGGGGCGGTGTCGGCCCGCTGAACACGACGGCCCCCGGGCGGCGCGTCCGTGCGGGGCGGGCGGCCGGTCAGGGCACCAGCACCAGCCGCCCCCGCAACCCGCCCCGCGCCAGCCGCTCGTGCGCCCGCGCCGCGTCCTGAAGCGGCGCCGTGGCGGCCACGCGCAGGGTCAGCCGCCCGTCCGCCGCCAGCGCCGACAGCCGCGCCAGCGCCGCCCCGTCCGCAGCCACCCACACGTTCACCACCCGGATGCCGCGCAGGCCCACCGGCTCGCTGCCGCCCGCCAGCGCCGCGAACGCCCCGCGCCCGCGCACCGCACCGAGCGCCGCCACCCCCAGCCGGGCCGCGTCCACCGCACCGTCCACCCCGCCGGGCACCAACTCCCTCACGGCCGCCGCCACATCGGGCACCGTGCGCGGCACGAACCAGCGCGCGCCCAGCGCCCGTACCAGTTCCTCGTCCTCCTCGGCGGCCAGCGCCACCACCCGCAGTCCGCGCAGCGCCGCCAGCTCGACCGCGAAACCGCCCACCGCCCCCGCCGCGCCCGTCACCAGCACGGTGGCACCGGCGGGCAGCTCCAACAGGTCCAGGGCCTGCAGCGCGGTCAGGCCGTTCAGCGGCAGCGTCGCCGCCTGCACGGAGCCCACCCCGGCCGGGGCCGGAGCCAGCGCCTGCGCGTCCAGCACCACGAACTCCGCGTACCCGCCCAGGTCCACGTCCAGGCGATCCCGCAGCCCGACCACCCGCTGCCCCGGCGCGAACCCCTCCACTCCCGGCCCGACGGCGTCCACCACCCCGGCCACGTCCCAGCCGATGCCCGTCACCTCCCGCCGGCCCATCAGCCCCGCCTCGGCCAGCGCACCCGAGCGGGTCAGGGCGTCCACCGGGTTCACCCCCGCCGCCTCCACCCGCACCCGCACCCGCCCCGGGCCCGCCACCGGCCGCTTGACCTCCACCAGCTCCAGCGCCCCGGGCCCGCCGAAGTCCCGCACCACCACCGCGCGCATCGCACCCCACTCCTTCGCCAACGGCAACCCTTGCCAACACCGGCCAACCTAGAGAGAGTTGCTCTCCCACGGGAAGTACGCACCCCGAGGTGCGCAACCGACCCCAAGGAGAGGAGCGGGCCGATGCCCACCATGACCGCCGCCCAGCGCCGCGCCGCCGAACGGGCCGGCTACGACGCCTACCTCGCCCAGTGCCCGGCCCGTCAACTCCTCGACCGCATCGGCGACAAGTGGGTCACCCTCGTCGTCAACGCCCTCGCCGACGGACCCCAGCGCTACAGCGACCTGCGCCGGCGCCTGGCCGGGGTCAGCGAGAAGATGCTCACCCAGACCCTGCGCGCCCTGGAACGCGACGGCCTGCTGCACCGCACCGTCACCCCCACCGTCCCCGCCCGCGTCGACTACGCCCTCACCCCGCTGGGCCACGACCTGCTGCCGCTGGTGCGCTCGATCAAGACCTGGGCGGAAACCCATATGCCCCACGTCCTGGCCGCGCGCGCCGACTACGACCACCGCCTTACCGGCGGCCACTGACGCCGCTGGGAGGACGCCACCGGCACCGGCCGCAGCACCACCCGCACGGCAGGACCTCGGCCGCCGGCCCGGCCGCCGCAGTCCTCGCGGGCCTGCGCGCCCCCGACAGCCTGCCCTGCGGCGCCCCGAGGACACCCCGGTCTTCCCCGACCCCGGCGCCTGTCCCGGACCCCGACTACTGGGGTGCAGCCGCCGTGCCCGTTGTGCGCCGGGCTACGACTGGGACGGCGCGGAGTGGGCGGCACACCGCCTGACACCGCCGCACCGCGCCGTACCGCGCGGCGTCCGGGTCAGATCCGCGGGCCGTCGCCGCAGCGCACGCCCCAGCGGCCGGTGGGGGAGAAGGCCGTGCCGTCGGTGCGGGTCACGGTGAGGACCGTGCGCATGCCGTCGAACAGAATGCGGTCGCCCGGCGCGAGGAACAGCGGCTCGGTCAGTTCGCAGAAGTAGCCGAAGTCCGGCCCGAGGTCGTCGACCATCACGAACCGCGGGACCGGGGTGATGCCGTCGGTGATCACCTGCATGCCGGGATCGTCGCACGCCGGCGTGGCACGCCGCGACCGGGTTCTTGGGCGGTCAGCGGCGGTCAGCGGCGGTCAGCGGCGGTCAGCGGCGGGCGAAGGCGGCGATGTCCGCCAGCGGGGGGTCGTAGCCGTCGGTGGTGTCCACGCACAGGCGCGGCGCGCCCGCCACGGTCAGCGGGGTGAAGTCGTCCAGCAGGTTGCCCGCGCCGGGCGGGGCGGCGAGCAGGGCGCGGTCGCCGTGGGCGGCGCGGTGGCGGCCGGTGGCCAGGCGTTCGGCGATGCGGCGCCGGGCCAGGACGGGAGCCACCCGGCAGTGCACCACCCGCACGTCGGTGCGGGCCGCCAGCGGCTCCAGGCCGGGGCGCCAGAGCCGGTCCTGGTAGGCGGCCTCGGCGACCACGCTCACCCCGGCGCGCACCAGCACGCCCAGTACCTCGAAGAAGGCGTCGCGCACCGCCTCGTCGGGCGCGGGGCAGCGGGTGCCGGCGTGCAGCAGGCCCTCCTTGACCTCGTCGCGGCACACCGCGGGGCAGCCGACGGCGTCGGCGAGTGCGTGCGCCAGCGTCGTCTTGCCGCTGCCCGGACCGCCGCTCACCACGATCAGCACCGCTCGTCTCCCGTCCGACCCGCCTGGGCGCACCGCCTGTCGGGCCCTTTGTACCCGGAACCCGCGCCGGCCCGGGCCCGTCGTGCCCTGCGGACGGACGAATCGGTCCGAAAGGCGGCCGGTGGCCGTACGGGCCCGGACGCAGGGACCCATGGCCGGCACCGGGGCGGCCACCGCCACCCTGACCTGGGGCCCCGGCTCGGCGCCGGCCGCGGGCGCCGGACGACCCGGCCGGCGGTGCGAAGCGACCTGGGCACCGGGCTGGTCTCGGACACCGGGGACGCGCCCGTGCCGCAGCGGCCGGTACGGCCGTGCGGCCCGCCGGTGCCGGAGGTGCCCTTCCGGAGGTGCCGGTGCGGCGGTTCAGCCCCAGGCAGCGGCCAGGCGCTGCGGCAGGGTGTCGTAGGGCAGGCAGTCGACCACCGGCAGGCGGTGGGCGCGGGCCCGGGCGGCGAGCCAGTGGGAGTAGCGGGCGCTGACGGCGGCGCGCTCGCCCTGCACGCCGCCCTGCGGTTCGCGCCGGGCGTAGTTGGCGCTGATGCGGGCCGCGTCGCCCTCGTGGAGGAAGACCGCGCGAAGGCGCCGGCCGTGGGCGGCGGCCTCGGCGGCGGCGCGGGCGGCGGCGTGGGGGGTGAGGTAGTCGCCCTCGACGATGGCGGGCACGTCGACGCTCAGGCGGTTGCGCACGACGCCGAGCAGGGCCTCGTCCAGGGCGTGGGCGGTGGCGATCTGCAGTTCCAGCACCCGCTCGGTGTCCAGGTCCTGGGCCGGGGCGGCGGTGAAGTGGTGCAGACCGGGGTGGGTGGCCGGGGTGGTGGCGGCCTGCAGGGCGGCGACGACGTCGTCGAACTCCACCGTGAACGCGCCGTGCGCGGGGGCGAGGTGGGCGGCGGCGCGGCTCTTGCCGACGCCGGAGGCGCCGCCGATCAGCAGGACGTCCCAGGGGCGGTGGTCGGTGTGCATACGGTCACATTAACCGGGGGAGATCACCCGTCCGGGGAGCCACTGGCGCGGACCAGCGCCTTCGCGGCCAGCCGCTGCCGCGGGGGCACCAGTTGGGAGAGCAGGGCGTAGCGGCCTGCGCTGCCCCAGGTGTGCGGCACCGAGGACCCGGCCAGCGACGCGACGTACAGCACCGGGTGCAGCACCCCCGCCGCCCAGGCCACCGGCACGCAGCGCAGCAGCGCCGACGAGCGGTCCGCTCGGGCCCGGCGGTGCGATCTGGACGGTGAGCCGGGCCACGGCGACCGTGCTCATCCCGTCGCCGAGGTCGGAGGCTGCGGTCGAAGCGGGCTTGAGGTCGGCAGGAGCCGGGGGCGGGTGCGTTCAGGGCCTGTCGCGGGCGGCGCGGCGCAGGGCCCAGGGCAGGACGAACCAGAGGGCGGCGAAGATCAGGGCGAGGGCGGTGCTGATCGCGAGGGCCGCCGGCGCGCCGAGGACGACGTCCAGGACCAGGAGGACGGCGCCGGTCAGGGCGGTGGCGAGCAGCAGCAGGCCCCACTGGGCGACGCGGGCGGAGACCTCGACGATGCGGGCCTTGCCGGGGTGGTGGAACAGGCCGCGGTGCAGGGCGACGGGGGTGGCCAGGACGGCGGCGGCGATGACGGTCAGCAGCAGGGTGGCGACGTAGATGTCCTGCTGGGCGTCGGAGAGTTCGGCGAAGCGCGGGGTGAAGGCGACGCCGAGCAGGAACGCGAAGACGATCTGCACGCCGGTCTGCAGCACCCGCAGTTCCTGCAGCAGTTCCACCAGGCGCCGGTCGGCCCGCATCGCGGGGTTCTCCCACCCCGGGGGAGCAGGCAGGTGGGGACGGTCGGGGTCGTGGCCGGGGCCCGGCGGGGGAGGGGTGTCCATGCGTCATATTGTGCTGGGAGCGGCTCCTTCCAGGCGCCGCTGCCAGGCGGTGAGCAGCGCCTCCAGGGCGGCGGCCTCGCCGGGGTCCAGGTGGGCGAGCAGGCGGTGCTCGTTGCGCATGTGGGCGGTGAACGCCTCGTCGATCAGGCGCAGCCCCGCGTCGGTGAGGGCGACCACGCGCCCGCGCCGGTCGTCCTCGGCGGTGCGGCGGGTGACCAGGCCGGCGCGCTCCAGGCGGTCGATCCGCTTGGTCATCGCGCCGGTGGTGACCATGGTGTGCGCGGCGAGTTCCCCCGGGGCCCGCTCGTAGGGGGCGCCGGCGCGGCGCAGGGCGGCGAGCACGTCGAACTCGCCCTCGCTCAGCCCGTAGCGCTGGTAGACGAGGGTGAGCTCGGCGGTCAGGCGGGCGGCGAGGCGGTGCAGGCGCCCGATCACGGCCTGCGGGGAGACGTCGAGGTCGGGGCGCTCGCGGCGCCATGCGGCCTGGATCAGCGCGACGTGGTCGCCGCTGCCGTCGTCCGGGTGCTGGTGCTGGTGCTGGTGCTGGTGCTGGTGCTCCATGGGGCCATCCTATCGCCAGTAGCTTCCGGGGAAGCTATATTGCCTTCCATGGAAGCCAATGTGCGGTGGGTGCTCGTGACCGCCCTCGCCCCGATCGCCTGGGGCGCCAACTACTGGGTCACCCACGCCTGCCTCCCCGCCGACCGCCCGCTGTGGGGCGCCGCCCTGCGCGCCCTGCCCGCCGGACTGCTGCTGCTCGCCCTCGCCCGTCGTCGCCCCCACGGCCCCTGGTGGTGGCGCAGCGCCCTGCTCGGACTGCTCAACACCGCCGGGTTCTTCGTCCTGCTCTACCTCGCCTCCCAACTGCTGCCCACCAGCACCGCCGCCACCGTCATGGCCGCCTCCCCGCTGGCCATGCTGCTCGCCGCCCGGGTGCTGGCCGGGCAGCACCCGCGCCGCGCCCACCTGGCGGGGGGCGGTGGTGGGCCTGGCCGGCGTGGCCCTCGCCGTCCTCGGCACGGGCGGCGCGCTCGATCGAGCCGGATTGGCGGCCTCGGTGGGCGCGATGCTGGTCTCCTCCGTCGGCTACGTGCTCGCCGCCCGCTGGCGCGAGGGCGCCGACCCGCTGGCCGCCACCGCCTGGCAGCTGACCGCCGGCGCCCTGGTGCTGGTGCCGCTGGCCGCCGGCGTCGAGGGCGCGCCGCCGCCGCTGAACGGCCCCACCCTGCTCGCCTTCGGCTACGTCACCCTGGCCGCCACCGCCCTCGCCTTCGCCTGCTGGTTCACCGGGCTGCGGCACCTGCCCGCCGGCACCGTCGGCCTGCTCGGGCTGCTCAACCCGCTCACCGGCGTCCTGCTGGGCACCACGCTGGACGGCGACGAACTGGGGCCGCGCCAGGGGCTGGGGCTGGCGCTGGTGGCCGCCGGGATCCTGCTCGGCGCGCCCCGCAGCCCAACCCGCACCGGTGCCGACGCTCCCACCGGCGCACCGGCCGAGGGCACGGGCACGGGTGGGGGCTTGCCCGGCCGGCGCGTACCGTGATCGGATGGGCGCCGGCATCGCGTGCCGGTGGCGGACCGCGCCAGGCATGGAGGTGCCCGAACGAAGGGACCGCCCGCACGTGGCCTCCCCCAGCACCGGCCGCACGGCCGCCCTCAGCCTCCAACTCTCCCAAGCGCACAACGAACTGCGTCGCCGCCTGGCCGGCGTCCGCTCGGCCCTGGGCCGGCGCCAGGGCGCGGACGGCGAATCCCTGAGCGCCCACTGCCTCGCCTTCTGTGCCGCCCTGACCAATCATCATCAGGGCGAGGACGAGGGCCTGTTCACCGCCTTGTTGCGTGAACGCCCCGACCTCGCACCGACCGTTGCCCGACTCGTCGAGGACCACGGCCTGATCGCCGCCCTCCTCGCCCGGGTCCGCGACCTCGCCGACCAGGCCGCCGGGCGGGACGGGGCCGCCCTGGAGGCGATCGGTCGCGAACTCGACGGGCTGGCCGCCATCATGGAATCCCACTTCGGCTACGAGGAACGCGCCATCGGCGCCGCTCTGGACACCGCTCTGGACACCGAGGCGCCCGACGGACACGCCTGGATGCGTCCCGTGCTGCGCCTGCGCGCGCCGCAGGGGCCGCAGGAGCCGTAAAACCCTTCGCCGCGCCGGGCCCGGCCCGCCTACACTCACCACACGGCCGCCGCCCGAGGGCGCGGACGCGCCAACGACCGTACCGGCACGCGAGAGCACACAGAGAGGGGGCACGGCGGCCATGCCCGAGCACCGCGCCGCCGTCCCCTCTCCCGCGTCGCGGTACGAGGTGATCCTGGTGTCCCCGTCCTTCCGGTGCCCGCTGCGCGGCCGGCACCGGAGCAGCGCCGCCACCGCCTGACCGTCCGCCTTCCCGCGGTTCCTCGCGCCCCTTTTCGCGTTCCTCCGCGTCCCCTTCGCGTTGTTTCGCGTCCCTTCGCGCGGCACGGTCTCTTCCCGGGTTGCATATCTGACGATACGTCAGAACATCTGCGGTGCTGTTTCAATCGCGCGTCCACCCCGCAAGCACCGCCTCCGAAAGGCAACCGGGCCATGCGCACCGACACCACCACCACCCGTTCCGCCGCCGGCATCGCCGCCGTCCGCAACCTCGGCGTCCTCGCCCACGTCGACGCCGGCAAGACCACCGTCACCGAACGGATCCTCTACCTCACCGGCACCACCCACAAGCGCGGCGAAGTCCACACCGGTACCACCGTCACCGACTTCGACTCCCAGGAACGCGACCGCGGCATCACCATCTTCGCCGCCGCCGTCAGCTGTGCTTGGGCCGGACACCGGATCAACCTCATCGACACCCCCGGCCACGTCGACTTCGCCGACGAGGTCGAACGCTGCCTGCGCGTCCTGGACGGCGCCGTCGCCGTGTTCGACGCCGTCGCCGGCGTCGAGCCGCAGAGCGAATCGGTGTGGCGCCAGGCCGAACGCCACGGCGTGCCCCGTATCGCCTTCGTCAACAAGCTCGACCGCCCCGGCGCCGACCTCGACGCGGCCGTCGCCTCCATCCGCGCCCGCCTGCACCCCCACCCGCTCGCCGTCCAGCTGCCCATCGGCACCGAGGACGCCTTCACCGGCGTCGTCGACCTCGTCCACCACCGCGCCCTCACCTGGGACGACGACGGCACCCTCACCCAGGGCCCCGTCCCCGCCCACCTCGCCGACCGGGCAGCCGACCGCCGACGCGCCCTGGACGAGGCGGTGGCCGAACTCGACCCCCTCGCCCTGGAGGAGTACTGCACCCACGGCGCCCTCAGCCCCGCAACCCTCACCGCCGCCCTGCGCAGGCTCACTCGCAGCGGCAAGGCCGTGGTCGTCCTGGGCGGCTCCGCCTACCGCAACCGCGGCATCGAGCCACTGCTGGACGCAGCCGTCGCCTACCTGCCCTCCCCCCTGGACGCCGCGCCCGCACCGTCCGCCGACCCGGACGCACGGCGCGGCGCCGACCCCCGGCAGCCCCTCACCGCCCTGGCGTTCAAGGTGACCGCGGCCCCCACCGGCCGCCTCACCTACCTGCGCCTGTACACCGGCACCCTGCGCAAGGGCGACACCGTCCTGGACACCGCCACCGGCCGCCCGGAGCGCATCGCCCGCATCCTGCGCGTGATGGCCGACCGCCACACCGAGACCGACCACGCCCTGGCCGGCGACATCGTCGCCGTCATCGGCCCCAGGACCGCCCGCGTCGGTGCCACCCTGTGCGACCCCGACCACCCCGTCCTCCTGGAGGCACCCGTGAGCGCCGAACCCGTCGTCACCGTCGCCGTCGAAGCCCGCCGCGCCGCCGACACCGACAAGCTCACCGCCGCCCTCGCCCGCCTCACCGAGGAGGACCCCTCGCTGCGCCTGGCCACCGACCCCGACACCGGCCAGCGCACCCTGTCCGGACTGGGCGAACTCCACCTGGAGGTCGCCGTGGAGAAGGTACGCCGGGACACCGGCGTCGAAGCCGTGGTGGGGCGGCCCCGGGTCGCCCTGCGCGAAGCACTCCTCCAAGGCGTCACCGGCTTCACCCACCGGCACGCCAAACAGGACGGCGGCGCCGGCCAGTTCGCCCACCTCGTCCTCGACCTGGCACCCGCCGACGACGGCTTCACCTTCACCTCCACCGTCACCGGCGGACGGGTGCCACGCGAATACGTCCAGGCCGTCGAAGCCGGCTGCCGCGACGCCCTCACCGAGGGCCCGCTCGGCGGCCATCCCGTCACCGGCCTCGCCGTCACCCTCACCGACGGGGCCACCCACCCCAAGGACTCATCCGAACTCGCCTTCCGCACCGCCGCCCGCCTGGGCCTGCGCGAAGCGCTGCGCGCCTGCCGGCTGCACCTGCTGGAACCGCTCGCGGAGGTGACCGTCACCGTGCCCGAGGACACGCTGGGCACCGTACTGGGCGACCTGGCCGCCCGCCGCGCCACCGTCCAGACCACCACGACCGACCACGCCGGCCACAGCGGTACGGCCCGGGTCAGGGCACTGGTACCGCTGGCCGAGCTGTTCGGCTACGCGGGCCGCCTGCGCAGCCGTACCCAGGGCCGCGGCACCTTCACCACCCGCCCCGCCGGCTACGCACCGGCACCGGCATCGGGACCGGTGCCGGCGTCGGGACAGGTGTCGGCCGGCTGAGCCGCCGGCCCGGCCCTCCCCCTGCCACCGGGGAAGGGCCGGGCCCCGGCCTGCCCGGCGGCTCGCTTCTCGCCGCAGAGACGGCGTGTTTCGGCGCCAACGTGACTCCGTGACGCAGCGAACGAGCACGGTGGTGCTGATGTGTGGTCTTCCGGGAGCGGGCAAGACCACCTATGCGATGGAACTGGTGCGACGAGGTTACGTTCGGCTCTCGATCGACGAGGCGGTCTGGCAACGGCTCGGGCAGCGGGATGCCGGCCTGGTGCTGGAGACGGAGGCGTTCGACCAGCTCAAGGAGGAGATCCGCCGCCAGCATCGGCAGGAACTGGTCGAGCTGATGTTGGCCGGGCGCGACGTGGTGGTTGACTACAGCTTCTGGAGTCGCGCCGCCCGCGATGATTACAAGGCACTGGTTGACAGCCACGGCTGCCGCTGGGAACTGGTCCATCTCAAGGCCGAGCGGACGACGCTGGAGCGTCGCCTCGCGGTCCGGAACGGTGAAGAGGGCGCCAATTCCGTCACCGTGGATGAGAAGCTGTTCAACCGCTACGTGGCCAACTTCGAAGAGCCGAATGGAGAGGGCGAGCAGGTCTTCAGGCAGTCGTGGAGTTGAGGACCGGCGCACGATCCGTTGTAACTGCTGGTCCTCCTGGTCGGTCAATCGGCGCACCTTGACCGGCTCCGCCACCACGCCTCCCCCCATCAGATCGATGTCCGCCCCCATCCAACCGGTACAGGCGCTCCTGCCGCCGACCCGGCGAAGCTTCTCGGTCAGGGCAACTAGGCGGCGCGCAGGAGGAGGTGGCCGCGGCGGAAGCGTTCGTTGTCGCCGGGTTGGCGCAGCAGGCGGGCGGTCTCGGTGAAGCCGGCTTCGGTGGCGAGGGCGCAGAGGGTGTCCAGGGGCCAGCGGTAGGCGGTGGCCACCTTGTGGTCGAACGGGGTGACCGGGGCGCCCTCGGACTCGAAGAAGCCCAGCAGGGCGTACCCGCCCGGGGCCAGGACGCGGCGGAACTCGGCGAGACAGGACGGTACTTGCCCGGGCGGGGTGTGGATGAGCGAGTACCAGGACACCACGCCGCCCAGCGCGCCGTCGGCCGTCTCCAGGGCGGCCATCGTGCCGACCTCGAAGCGCACACCGGGGTAGGTGCGGCGGGCGATGGCGACCAGCGCGGGCGACAGGTCGACGCCGAAGGCGTCCAGGCCCGCCTCCCGCAGGGCGGCGGTCAGGTAGCCGGGTCCGCAGCCCAGGTCGGCCACCGGGGCGGGTCCGGCGGCGCGCACGAGGTCGGCGAAGGCGGTGACGAAGGAGCGGTCCAGCGGCAGGTCGGCCAGGCCGTCCTTGACGAGGTCGGCGTAGAGGTCGGCCACGGCGTCGTAGGCCTCGGCGGTGGCGGCCGGGTACGACGAGGACGGGGGCGGCGGGGGCGGCAGGGGTGACGTGGAATCAGGCACGGCTGACGACCCTAGACCACGACCGCCTGCCAGGGGCCGGCGGTCCCCGGCCGCCGCGCCAGGGTCCCCGCGCACGGCGTGTCCGCCAGGCCCCCGCACCTGCCCGTGACGCGGCGGCTGCGGCGAGTCAGGCCCCGCTGCCCGTAGGCTGGGCGGGCCACGGGCGGCACGAAACACCGCCAAAGCGACGAAGCGACACATCGACGATCCAGCACATCGACGATCCGGTACATCGGCACTCCGGTACATCGCCGGAACGGCGGGAAGCGGGCAGGGCAGGGGCATGCAGTTCGACGACCAGGGGGACCTGGACACCTCGCAGGTGGACGACCGGCGCGGCATCCCGGGCGGGAAGGTCGCCGTCGGGGGCGGGGCGGTGGGCCTGCTCGTGGTGCTGCTGGCGGTCGTACTCGGGGTCGACCCCCAGCTGCTGGGCGTTTCCTCCGGTGGCGGCAGCACGTCCTCCGGGGCGCGCACCGACGGCGAGGTTCAGCAGGCCTGCAAGAAGGGTACGGACGCCAACAAGCGCCAGGACTGCCGGATCACGGCCGTCACCAACAGCCTGCAGGAGTTCTGGGGCGCCGAACTGCCGCGCCGCACCAAGACGGCCTACAAGCCCGCCCAGACGGTGCTGTTCACCGACCGGGTCTCCACCGCGTGCGGCCCGGCGACCTCGGCGGTGGGCCCGTTCTACTGCCCCGGCGACCGGAAGGCCTACTTCGACCTCGGCTTCTTCGACGAGTTGTCCACCCGCTTCGGCGCCAAGGGCGGCCCGTTCGCCGAGTCCTACGTCGTCGCCCACGAGTACGGCCACCACCTGCAGACCCTGCTGGGCACGATGCAGAAGGTCGGCAACGACCGCCAGGGCGCCGACAGCGCCTCGGTGCGCCTGGAGCTGCAGGCCGACTGCTACGCCGGGGTGTGGGCCCACCACGCCACCACCACCCCGCAGGCCTCCACCGGCCGTCCGCTGATCGCAGCCCTGACCGACCAGGACATCGCCCAGGGCCTGGACGCGGCCGCGGCCGTCGGCGACGACCGGATCCAGCAGCAGGCCACCGGCAGGGTCAACCCGGAGGCCTGGACGCACGGCTCCGCCGACCAGCGCAAGGCCTGGTTCACCACCGGCTACCGCAGTGGCGACCTCGCCCGGTGCGACACCTTCTCCGGGAAGATCTAGTTGCTCTGCAGAAGTTCGTGGAGGGGTCAGGCCGGCAGGGTGTCGGGATGGAGGCCGAATTCCGGGCGTCCCTCATGGTTGCCGCCGGGTGGCCCGCGTCGGCCCCGGCGACTCGCCGACGGTGAGCCGTCAGGAGCCTGCGTTGCTGGAGTGGTCCAGATCCGCACGGGCCCGCAGGAACTCGAGATACTTGGGGTCGTCCTCTTCGAAGATTTCGGGCCCGCCAGCCATGTAGGCCCTGATCAGCTCATCCCCAGCTCGGTCGTGGTCGCCCAGCTCGAAGGTGGTCTGGCCCAGTCGAAGGTGGATGTACGGATTGCCGAGTCCGTCAGGGCACTGAACGGCGTTGTGGAAGCACTTGTAGGCCTTGTCGTGAACACCGCGCCGGAAGTGCACGTCTCCGATCGCGACGTAGATCCAGGTCGAGGCCGCCCAGCCACGGGGATCGCCCGGCAGCAGCCGGAGGGCTTCGATGTAGCGCAGCCTGGCCTCGTCGAACTCTCCCATTCCGGCCAGGGCATCACCCTCCTGACACAGGTCGGTGATCTCGGCATGGACCTCATCGGGCAGTTGCATGGCCGTCCCTGTCATGGCTCGGAGCTTCGCGCAATTGGGCTCCCGCAAAGCCTAGGTGATGCTGGCCGGCCGGTTTCGTGAAGGGCGTTGGTCAGATGGCCGGTGCGGTGAGGTAGAGGTCGCCCATGCAGTCGAGGGCTTCATCCGGAGAGCCGGCGGGTAGTCCGCTGGGCAGGATGCTGTCCTGGAAGTCCGGGGGCGCCAACGGCTTCCTCGACGTCGGCGACGGTCAGGCCGTCGACGCCTGGAGTCCGGGCTCCCCGGTTGCCCGCGACCCGGTCGAACGCCGCGATCAGCGTCGCCGGGTCGTGCACGAGGTTGAACAGGTCATCGAACCGGCGGCCGGAATCGGCCACCGCCCAACGGTGAAGCTTGGTCTGCATCTCCAGTACCCGGACCCGAGGGCCCGGAGCTCCGCTGTTCAGCGAGGCGTCTTCCGGCATTGCAGCTTCCTTCCCTTCTCGATACCGCTGCCGCCCTTCCCCAAGTGGCCGGCTCTCCCGGCCTCGGAGTACTACGGCGGCTCCGCCCCGTCCCCAACCGATCGGCGGTCGATGCGCCCAGCCCCGCCAGCCTGCTGGCAGCAGGAGGCGAGGCGAGGTTCGGGACGGTTCCCGTGTTCACTGTGGTTCGCTCGGTGGAGGAGGAGCCCGACTGTGTCCCTGCGGCATCGCCACGAGTACGCCGCAGGCTTTCCTCGTGGCCTCCCGGCCAGCTTTTGTAGACCGACCCAGGAGTTGTCAGATCACCCGAACGAGCGACCTGCATGCGCACCGTTTCCGGCCCTGATCCGCCAGGTTCGAGCCGGTGTCCCTTTAAGAGACGTAAAACGCCGGTTCCTCGCGTACTCCTCTCCACCACGCTCGCCGGACCCGCCCCATCTGGCAGTACTGGACACGTCCCGGCTTTGTCAGGGCCGCTCCCGCCCTCCCCGGCACCACCCGGATCAGGCTGCCCTCAGCTTCAACCCCACTGCTGCGACAGGGGATTAGTGCAGGTCTTCCACCTCCACTCGAACCAACAGCGCCTCACGGCGCAAACAAGATCAGCGACAGAGCCGTTAAACCTGACCGCGTACATGGCGTCAAGAAGTAGAAGTTGGCGGCAAGTGAGGTGGCCGTTGGGATCGCGGCTCGGTAGCGCCCGGGGCGGCTGGGGGTGATGGCGTAGTGGCGGCCGGCGGCGCTGTGGGAGTTGGCGGTGTGTGGGTTCACGGTCGGGGCCGTGGGTGAGTGTTGTCGGTGGGTTTCGGTTTCGGGGTGGTGGGGTGTCGGGTGTCGTGGGGTGGGTGGGGCGCCCGCCCCTTGCCTTGATGGGGTGGGCGCCCGGGTGGTGGGCGGTGGGTGGTCAGGGGCGGTCGAGGGTGATGGAGTTGATCGGGTCGAGGTTGTAGTAGACGCCGTTCTGGGCCGGGATGTCGTAGACGCAGTTGCCGCCGCCGGAGTTCTGGCACAGGTGGGCGTGGGCGCCGCTGGACTGGTTGTTGAGGACCCAGTGGTTGCCGTACTGGCCGCTCAGGTTGTGGGCGCCGTAGCTCCAGTACACGGCGCTGGGGGAGGAGGCGGGGTTCTGGTTCTGCGGGTAGACGCACACGGCGCCGTAGGGGCAGCCCGCCCACGAGCCGTCGGCGGCGCCGGCGCTGCCGGTGCCCGCGGTGGTCAGCGCGGCGGCGGCCACTGCGAGGGCGGCCAGGGCACGGGTGGTCCTGCGCATGGGTGGTTCTCCCTTGCTGGATTGCGGCGGTCCGGCCAGGAGGCCGGACCCGGTGCTCGCCAGCGTAGGAACGCGGGGCCGGCTGCGGTCCCTGACATCCGACAGGGGCGCGTCGCCGTGCTCCGGGCGCCGGTGCGTGGTAGCAGGGGGGTGCGGCGGTTGAGGTGGTGTCACGGTCCCGTCCCGGTCGTGTACGCACGGTTGTGATGCTGCGCATGCCACCGGCCGCAGGGCCGTCCTGCGGTGTGTCCGCAGCGGTTGACGCGTACCGCGATCGGGAGCCGTCATGTCCGTCCGCCACCGCCGCCCGCCACGGCGCCCGA
>NZ_JBHWDU010000031.1:0-85371 GCF_042734825.1 Kitasatospora sp. NPDC059648
GCGCTGACCGTTCCGGCCCGGCCGCTGCGCCGCCCGGGTCGGAACGGTCAGCGCGGTGTGCGGGGCCACCCCGGACCGGACGTCCCGTGGACGGTCCGGTCAGCCCGCCAACACGGTGCCCGGGGACAGCTCGCCGCTCACCAGGCGCGCGGTAGAGGCTCAGCACACCGATGCCGGAGGTCCCGAGGTCAGCGGTGCCCCGTAGGCGCTGCGCAGCGCGCGTTCGGCGGGGTCGATCGAGGCGAGCTCGACCACCAGGACCGGCCACCGCACCTCCTCGGTGCCAGGAAGTCGGCCACCACCACCGGCCGGCGACTGCGGAAGGCGTCCATGCCGGGGCCTTCGCCGAGGCTGAACTGCCGCTCCTCCATGGGCCGGGCCCGCCCGTCGGTGGCCCACACCCCGGCCCGGTGGTCGGGGTCGGCCATCAGGGCGATCGCGGCGGACTCGACGGGCCAGCGCCTCCCCGCAGGCGGCGCAAAGCCGTTCGGGCAGCGACGGCCGGCCCTGTCCCTACCCGTGCCGGGCCGCCGGACACCCGGGCGGCCCCGGCTCGTCCCGGGGTCATCCCGCCGGACGGGAGGGGGTGCGAAATCGTTACTCTCGGCTACTCCTGCTGGATCGGGCGAAAGAATCGCCGCAAGCCCGCACGAATCGGAACTCGCGACGAACCCGCAGGTGGGAGCCGCGTCCGCAGACCGAAAACGCCGGTGCGCAGGCTCTCCGGCGGCCGCTACGATCTTCACCCGTCGTACACCCGTTCACCATGCAGACACCGCGCGCCGCCCTGCCGTCGCGCCCAGGGGGAGGACCATCGCATGGGCGCGCCCCAGCGTTCAACCGCCATGAGCACATCAGGCCGAGCCGTCACGGCCGTGGCCCTGCTCATCGGCTTCTACCTGCTCGCCCTCGGCCTCCTCGGGGGCCTGCTCGCCGTCGACGTCGCCCTGTACCAGGAGCTGGGCCACTTCAGCCCGGGGCTGGTCAAGATCTGGGCGCTGAGCGCCGCGATCGGCTACCCGGTGGTCCGGGTGGTGTTCCTGACCCGCCGCCGCAAGGAGGACGGCGAGGTGCCCGGCGTGGTCCTCACCCGCGAGCGGCAGCCCGCCCTGTGGGCCGTGGTCGACCGGATCGCCGAGCGGACGGGCATCCGCGGACCGGCCGAGATCCGGTTGGTTCCCCAGGTCAACGCCGGCGTCTTCGAGGAGACCAGGCTGCTCGGCCTGGTCCCCGGCAAGCGCCACCTCGTCATCGGCGCCCCGCTGCTGCTGGGCCTCACCGAGGGCGAGCTCGAATCCGTGCTGGCGCACGAGTTCGGCCACTACAGCAACCGGGACGTCAAGCTGGCCGCCGTCACCGTCGCCGGCCGCCGCGCCCTCCTGCACACCGTCGGCGGGCTGCACCGGCGCGCCGACCAGCACCAGGCCGAGGAGGCCGCCAAGCTCGCCGCCAAGGCCGAGAAGCGGCTCGCCAAGGGCCGCAAGCCGTCGAGCCAGCAGGCCACCGGCGGCGTCGACCGGGCCCTCGCCAAGCTCTTCACGCTCTACGCCAAGCTCTACTTCCGGGTCTCCGAGGCGGTCGGCCGCCGCCAGGAGTACGCGGCCGACCGGGTCGCCGCCCAGCTCGCCGGGCGGGACGCCACCGCCTCGGCCCTGCGCAAGCTGCCGACGCTGGACGCGGCCCAGGACTTCTACCTCAGCCGCTACGCCACCATCGGCTGGGACGCCGGGCTGCTCCCGCCGCCCGGCCAGGTCTACGGCGGCCTGCTCCACCTGCTGAGCGACCCCGAGCGCCGGGCGGAGCTCGCCGAGCACGCGCTGGACCTGCCCGAGGAGGATCCCGACCCGTACGACTCGCACCCGCCGATCCGCCTGCGGGTCGCCGCGGTCGAGGGCCTGCCCGACGACGGGCGCGGCCCCGGTGCCGCCGGCCCCGCCCTCGCACTGCTGCGGGAGGCGGAGCGGGTGCTCGCCGAGCTGGAGGTCGTCACGCTGGTCCCCGAGGCGGCCGGCAAGCAGCGGGTGGAGTGGCCCGAGCTGGTCCGCACCGCCATGCTGACCCGCGCCCGCGAGGCGTCCGCGCCCGCCCACCGGGCACTGGCCGGGCTCGGCCTGCCCGCCACCCTCCACGGCCTGCTCGACGCCGTCGACGCCGGCCGGGCGTGGGAGTTCACCGACCGGCTGCCGAAGAGCGAGCAGGCCGCCGCCGCGACCGGCCGGGCCGCCCGCGAGTTCGCCCGCCCGATGCTGCGCGAGGAGCTGGCGCACGCCGTCGTCACCGCGCTGGCCGAGGCCGGCCTGGCCGCCTGGGAGCTCTCCTGGTCCGGGCCCGCCGCGCTCCGCCTCCCGGAGGGCTTCGAGGACGGCTTCGACGCGGCCCTGAACGCCGCCTGCGCCGACGCCGCGGACACCGCGCCGCTGCGCACGCTGCTCACCGGGGCCGGCCTCCCCGCGCCCGTCGCCCCCGCCGTCTGACGGCCCGGCGGACCGAACACCACCCACGGAGGGAACACCCTTGATCGGCATCATCGTGCTGGCCGTCGTCGGCCTCGTCCTGCTGTTCCCGGTCGTCATGACCCGGCTGGCCAAGCGCAAGCTCGCCCAGCTGGAGCGGGCCAAGGCCACCATCGCCGGCCACGAGGCGCGACTCGCCGCGGAGGGCCGGGCGAAGAACGCCATCGTCCCGGCCGAGCACGGGCTGGTGCCCTCCGGCGAGCTGGTCCTGGACGGCGAGACCGACCCCGAGGAGGCCGCCGCGCTCGCCGCCGCGAAGGCCGGCGACTGGCGCCCGGCCGCCGCCCACCTCACCGCGGAGGCCACCGCCGACCTGCGCTGGCTGCGGCAGCGCGAGCTGGCCCGGCTCGCCGCCGAGGACGACACCTGGCTGCGCGCCTGGCGCGCGGAGCGGCCGCAGGACCCGACCGCCGCACTGCTGCACGCCGACGCCCTGGTCTACCTGGCCTGGAACATCCGCACCAGTGCCCGCGCCAACCAGGTCACCCGCGAGCAGTTCGAGGCCTTCCACCGGGTCCTGCTGGAGGCCGAGGAGGCCGCCCTGGCGGCCGTCGCGCTCGCCCCCGACGACGACCCCAACCCGTGGGTCGTCCAGACGTCCATCGCGATGGGCCTCAACTGGTCCAACGACCGCTTCCGCGAGCTCTGGGCCGAACTCACCAAGCGCGACCCGCACCACTGGTCGGCCCACAGCCGGGCGCTGCAGTACTGGTGCGACAAGTGGCACGGCAGCCACGAGCTGATGCACGGCTTCATCGACGAGGCGATCGAGGCCGCCCCGGCCGGCAGCCTGCTCGCCCCGATCAAGCTGGAGGCCTACTTCGAGCAGTTCGCGCAGGACCGGGAGAAGCTCACCGCCTGGAAGCGGCCGGAGGTCGCCGCCGCCCTGGACTCGGCCCTCGCCGACCTCGCGGCCGCCGACCCCGGGCACCCCCGGCTCGACTACGCCCGCGGCTGGCTCGCCTACGCCCTGACCCGGGCCGGACGCCCGACCGAGGCGCTGGAGCAGTACCGCGCGCTCGGCAAGGTCGTCCCCCAGCCGTTCACCAACTTCAACGACCCCCGGCAGGCGTTCGTCGACCTGCGCGTCGCCGCCGTCCAGGGCGCGGTCGCGGAGGCCGGAAGAAAGGCGTGATCCGGCAGGGCCCGGCCCGTGGCCTCCACCTCCCATCCGGAGTGGGGGCCACCGCCCTTTCCGCCGGGGAGGTCCCCGCTGTCAGGGCGGGTTTGGCCGGGCCGGGTTGGGCTAGCCGCCCGATATGGACACCTCAGCTCTGCACACCCACCGCTGGTCCCGTCTGCTGCGCCGCGCCCTGGACGCGCCCGCGCACTGGGAGGTGCTGGACACCCCGGCCCAGCCGCTCGCCGACGCGTTCCAGTCCCTTCCGCTGGGCCCGTACCGCGACGCCCTGCACGGGGTCTGGCTGGGCCACCCGCTGCACCCGGCGCTGGTCCAGCTGCCGATCGGCTGCTGGACGTCGGCGGGCCTGCTCGACCTGGCGCCGGGCCGGCGCCGTTCGGCCGACGTCCTGGTGGCGACGGGTCTGCTGGCCGCCGGACCCGCCGCGCTGGCGGGCTGGGTGGACTGGGCCCGGCTCGACGCACCCCGGCGGCGCACCGGGCTGGTGCACGCGCTCGCCAACACCGGCGGCGTGCTGCTGTACACCGGCTCGCTGCTGGCCCGCTGCCGTGGGCGCCGCGCGCGCGGCCGACTGCTCGGCTGGGCCGGGATGACCGCCGTGGCGGCCGGCGGCGTACTCGGCGGACACCTGGCCTACCGGCAGGCCGCCGGGCCGGACCGGGCCGCCGCGGTGCCCCGACTGGCGCCGCCGGACTGGGCCACCCTGGGCCCGGTCGAGGACTTCCCCGTCGGACAGCCGGTCCGCCGCCGCGTCGGCGAGCTCGCCGTGGTGGTGGTCCGCGACGGCGACCGCTGCCACGTGCTCGCGGAGCGCTGCGCCCACCTCTCCGGCCCGCTCTCGGAGGGCAGCGTCGTCGACGGCTGCCTGCGCTGCCCCTGGCACGGCAGCGAGTTCCGGCTGCGGGACGGCGAGGTGGCCGGCGGCCCCGCCACCGCGCCGCAGCCGGTGCTGGAGACCCGGGTGCTCTCGGGGCACCTGGAGGCACGGCTCCCCGGGGCCGGCTGACCGGCCGTCACCGGCCGCGTTTCGCCCGGGGCGACCCGGGCAGCCGCGCGGGGAGCACGCCGGAGGGATCCAGGGGTGCCGTCGGGAGGGCCGCAGTCCAGGAGGAGCCATGACCGCCGTCATCCCCGATCTCCCGCCCGTCCCCGCGGTGCCGGAACGCCGGAGCCGCACCGGGACCCGGGTCGCGGCCGTCCCCGCCGGGCACGTCTACGTCCGGCACCTGGCCGCGCTGACCGCCCGGTACCCGGTGCACCACCTGCCCGACCCGTGCCCGCGGGGCACGCCCCGCAGCCGGTGGGGCTGGTGGCCGCCCGCGATGCTTGACCCGGACTGGGTGCGGCGCCACCACGACGAGTTCGACGTGTTCCACCTGCACCAGGGCTACGAGAACGCCTCCCCCACCCGGATCACCGAACTGGTGTGGCTGCTCCGCCGGCGGGGCAAGCCGCTGGTCTTCACCGTGCACGAGCTGGAGAACCCGTACGAGGCCTCACCCTGAGGAGTACCCACCCGCTGGAGAGCGCGATGACCGTCGACACGATCACCTCCCGGCTGCTCGCCGAGCACGGCCGGACGTACGCCGAGGACGCGGGCATCACCCTGCGGGACAAGCCCTCGCCGCTGTACCGGCTGCTGGTCATGACCGTCCTCTGCTCGATCCGGATCAGCGCCGGGACCGCCACCGACGCCGCCCGGGAGCTGTCCGCCGCCGGGTACCGCACACCGCGCGCGATGGCCGACTCCCGCTGGCAGGACCGGGTGGACGCACTGGGCCGGGCCCACTACGTCCGGTACGACGAGAGCACCGCGACCGCGCTCGGAGAGGGGGCGCGGCTGGTGCTCGACCGCTGGCACGGCGACCTGCGCAGGCTGCGCGACGAGGCCGACGGCGATCCGGACGCCCTGCGGGAGCTGCTCCGGGAGGTGCCCCGGATCGGCCCGGTCGGCGCCGACATCTTCTGCCGGGAGGTCCAGGCGGTGTGGCCGTGGCTGCGCCCGTTCTTCGACGAGCGGGCGTGCTCGGCCGCCGAGGACCTCGGCCTGCCGCACACGCCGCGCGGCCTGGGCGGTCTCGTCCCGCCGGAGGAGCACGCCCGGCTGGCCGCCGCCCTGGTCCGGGTCAGCCTCTCGAAGGAAGCGTCGGCGGAACTCCGGGCCGCGTGAGCGCGGGCCGGTCGGTGCCCGTCAGGAGGCCGCGAGGCGCCTGACCGTCGGGGCGGGACGGCGGCAGCGCTTCGGTGTCGCCCGAGGTGGCGACTCCGTGACCACTCCGGGCCCCCGCAACGCCGGATCACCGCGCGGGCCGCCCGCCGAGGCACCGCAGGGCTGACGGCGGTCAGGGCGACGGGGGTGACAGCTGTCATTGCCGATCGGTGACGAAGCGTCCTGCCGCCCGGGGGCCGGGTTCGGTGAAGCTGACGGGGAATCAATCAGCGCACGCGCAGGAGAGCAAGCATGGCGAAGCGGTACCAGAACCTCACCCCGAAGTTCCCCTCCGACCGGTTCGCCCGGACGACGGTCCGGCACGGCTCGGCGCCGGACTCGCTCGCACCGTACTCCGCCACGGTCGTCCTGCTCGACCCGCGCGACTGAACCCCCTGACGACAGAGCGACGCTCACGAAGAACGAGGAGACGAGCATGAGGGTACTGGTGGCCGGAGCCGGGATCGGCGGCCTCTGCCTGGCGCAGGGGCTGGTCCGGGCCGGGGTCGACGTCCGGGTCTTCGAGCGTGAGCCCGGTGCGGACAGCCGCTACCAGGGCTTTCGGATCGGCCTGGACGGACCGGGGCTCGCCGCGCTGAGGGCGTGCCTGCCGCCCCGGCTGCACCGCCTGCTGGAGGCCGTGACCGGCCCGCTCGCGGGCGAACGGCGGGTGGTGGACCAGCAGTTGAACGAACTGCGGAAGCTCGGCCCGGCGGCCGACGGCACGGCCGCCGACCGGCACGTGCTGCGACAGCTGCTGCTCGCCGGGCTGGGCGACCGGGTCGAGTTCGGCCGGGCCGTGACCGGGTACGACGCGACGGGGTACCAGGAGCGGGCAGGCGGCCGGGTCGAGGCCCGGCTCTCGGACGGCGGCAGCGCCGTGGGAGACCTCCTGGTCGGAGCGGACGGTGTGGGCTCGGCGGTGCGCCGGCAGCTGCTGCCCGGGGCAGAGGTCGTCGACCTCCCCGGCAACGCACTGCTCGGCCGCACCCCGTTGACCGAGCGGCTCGCGGCCCTGGTGCCGGGCGCCGGCACCCTGGTGCGCGGCTCCGGCCTGAGCCTGCTGATCGGCCGGATGGAGTTCCGGCGGCCACCGCGACTCGCCGCGGCCGAGCTGGCGCCGGACGTCGAACTTCCGCACACCGAAAGCTACTTGCGCTGGGTGGCCATGCTCCCCGAGCCGCTCGGGCCGGGGCCCGAGGCCTGGGCTCGGGTGCGCGACCGGCTGCTCGACCTGCTCGACGGCTGGCACCCCGACCTGGTCGAACTCGTCCGACGGTCCGACACCGGCAACAGCTCGCCGCTGACGATCCGTCACGCCCGGCCCGTGCCGCACTGGGGCACCGGGCCGGTCACCCTGCTCGGCGACGCGGTCCACGCCATGCCGCCGAGCGCCGGCCAGGGCGCCAACACCGCGTTCCGCGACGCCGCACAGCTCTGCCGCTCGCTCACCGCCGTCCACTGCGGTGAGGCCGAACTGGCCGCCGCCGTCGAGGAGTACGAGCTGCAGATGCTCGACCGCGGCTTCGCGGCGGTCGCCGACGGCCTGGGGCGGCTCTCGGAGTTCACCCCGGCGCGCTGAAGCGTCCGGGCGTGCGGCCGCGGGCACTACGCGGGGCAGCCCCCGGCCTGGGCCGGGTAGCGGGCGGCCCGGGCGCCGCGGCCGACGCCCGGCCAGCGGCGGCCGGGCCGGTGGTGGGCTAGCCGCCTGGCGGCGTGTGAAGGGCAGGGGCAGGTGCCGAGGCCGACGGCCTCCGTCCGGCCGGTCCTCGCCCGGTCAGTCCTCCCCGAGGACGGCGTAGGTCTCCGCATCACCCTGCTCCCTGCTCTCGTCGTCCGGTGCGCCCGGCGGGCGGGGGCATGCCGGTCCGCCGTCATCGGACCGGGCGGGTGGGCGGACGGCCTCGGCCGGACCGCCTTCGCGCGCGTCCACGGTGGTCACCTCCGGTGGGGGTCGGCGCCCTGCCGGGCGCCTGGGAGACCCCACCGGCTACCCGGCGCCGCGGGCGGCAGACGGCGGGCATCCGGCGGGCGGACGGCCGGCACCGAGGGCGGGCGGGAGGCGGACGGCGCCGAGGTTTCACCGCGCCCGGCCGGGTTAGCCGCTCCACCGGAGGAGTCCCGAGGAGCCAACCCGAGGAAACCGAGGCTGCCATGACCACCGCGTTCGGCTACTTCCTGTCCTGCGAGGAGTTCACCCCCGCCCAGCTGGTCGAGCAGGCCGAGCTGGCCGAGCGGGCCGGCTTCACCCGGCTTGCGATCTCCGACCACTTCCACCCGTGGAACGACGCCCAGGGCAGCAGCCCGTTCGTCTGGGGCGTGATCGGCGCACTCTCCCAGGTCACCCGGCTCCCGGTGACCACCCTGGTCACCTGCCCGACCGTACGGCTCCACCCCGCGGTGACGGCCCAGGCGGCGGCCACCGCGGACGTGCAGCTGGCCGGCGGCCTGCGGCTGGGTGTGGGCACCGGCGAGGCGCTCAACGAGCACGTCCTGGGCGACCGCTGGCCGCCGTTCGACGTACGGACGGAGATGCTGGAGGAGGCCGTCTCGGTGATGCGCGAGCTGTTCACCGGCTGCCTGGTCTCGCACCGCGGCACCCACTACACCGTCGAGAACGCCCGGCTCTACACCCCGCCCAAGGAAGGCCGACTGCCCGTGTACGTCTCGGCGTTCGGCCCCAAGGCGGCCGAGGCCGCGGCCGAGTACGCGGACGGGCTCGTCACCATGACCCCCGACACCGACCTGATCGGGCGCTACCGGGCGGCGGGCGGCACCGGACCGCTGATCGGCGGGGTGAAGGTGTGCTGGTCGACCGATCGCGAGCGGGCCGTCAAAACCGTCCACCGGCTCTGGCCGAGCGAGCTGCTGCCCGGCGAACTCGCCCAGGTCCTGCCCACGCCCCGGCACTTCGAGCAGGCCACCGAGCTGGTGACGGAGGAGATGGTGGCCAAGGCGGTCACCTGCGGCGACGACCCCCAGCAGCACGTCGACCGGCTGCGCGGCTACGTCGACGCGGGCTTCGACGAGGTGTACGTCGGCCAGATCGGCCCGGACCAGGAGGGCTTCTTCGACTTCTACCGCGAGCAGGTCCTGCCCCGAACGGCCTAGGGAGACTCACTTGACGGCCTTCCCTCCCTGCAGCCTGCGCGAGTACGCCCTGCTCGCCGACGGCGAACGCGGCGCCCTGGTCGGACCGTCCGGCGAGGTCGCCTGGCTCTGCGCGCCCCGCTGGGACTCCGACCCGGTCTTCGCGGGACTGATCGGCGGCACCGGCGAGTACGCGGTGACCCCGGTCGGCCGGTTCGTCCCCGGCGGCTACTACGAGGACCGAGGGCTGGTCCGGCGCGGCCGGTGGATCACCGAGCAGGGCGTGGTGGTGTGCCGGGAGGCGCTCGCCCTGCCCGCCGACCCGCACCGCCTCGTGCTGCTGCGCCGGGTCGAGGCCGACTACGGTCCGGCCCGCCTGCGGCTGCGGCTGGCGGCCGGCACCGGCTTCGGCACGGCCCGCCCCCACGCCCCCCACCGGACGGCGGACGGCTGGACGATCCGCGCCGGGCGGCTGCGGCTGCGCTGGACCGGCGCCGGGGCCGCCCGCCCCGGGCCGGACGGAAGCCTCGCCGCGGAGGTCGCCCTTGCCGCGGGCGAGCGACTGGACCTCGTCCTGGAGGTGTCCGACCGCGGCCTCGACGGCCCTGCGCCGGACCCCGAACGCTGTTGGCGGGCCACCGAACGCGCCTGGCACGCCGCCGTGCCGGACCTCGGGCACACCTGCGACGGGCGCGACGCCCGCTTCTCGTACGCCGTGCTGCGCGGCCTCACCTCCCCCGTCACCGGCGGCATGGTGGCCGCGGCCACCACCAGCCTGCCCGAACGCGCCGAAGCCGGCCGCAACTACGACTACCGCTACGTCTGGATCCGCGACCAGTGCCTGGCCGGCCAGGCCGTCGCCGCCTGCGGGCCCGACCGCCTCCTGGACGACGCCGTACGGTTCACCACCGCGCGGCTGGAGGAGGACGGGCCGCACATCGCCCCCGCCTACACCGTGACCGGCGGCCGGGTGCCGGACCAGCGCACCGTCGACCTGCCCGGGTACCCGGGCGGCCACGACCAGGTGGGCAACCAGATCAACCGGCAGTTCCAGCTGGACGCCTTCGGTGAGGCCCTGCTGCTGTTCGCGGCCGCCGCCCGGCACGGCCGGCTGGGCCCGGAGACCCGCAGGGCGGCCCGCACCGCGACCGCGGCGATCGCCTCGCGGTGGCGTGAACCGGACGGCGGGATATGGGAGTTGGCCCCCCGACGGTGGACCCACAGCCGGCTGATCTGCGCTGCCGGGCTGCGCGCGATCACCCGCCCCGGGGTCGCCGGGCCGGCCGGGCTGACGGACGGGCTCGCGGCCGAGTGGAGCGCGCTGGCCGACCGGTTGCTGGCCCGCGCCGCCCGCCGCGCACTGCACCCGTCCGGCCGCTGGCAGCGCTCCCCCGACGACCCGGCGGCGGACATGGCCCTGCTGCTGCCACCGGTGCGCGGCTGGCCGCCCGTCGACGACCCGCGCACCGTCGCCACCCTGCGGGCCTGCCGCGAGCAGCTCACCGACGGGCACTACGCGTACCGCTTCCGGCACGACGAACGCCCGTTGGCCGAGGCCGAGGGCGCGTTCGTGCTGTGCGGCTTCCTGATGGCCCTGGCCGAGCACCAGCAGGGCGACGCCGTCGAGGCCGCCCGCTGGTTCGAGACCACCCGCGGGCTCTGCGGCTCGGCCGGGCTGTTCTCCGAGGAGTACGACATCGCCCAGCACCAGCAGCGCGGCAACCTGCCCCAGGCGTTCGTGCACGCCATGCTGCTGGAGTCCGCGGCCCGGCTGGCCGGACCCCCCGTCAGCTGACCGGCGGGTGCAGCAGGTAGACGGCGTAGGCGCGGCCGATGACGGGCTGGGCGACGTTGCGCACCCGCACCCCGCAGGCGGTCAGCCCGCGTTCGGTGCCCAGGTGCGCATGGCCGTGCAGGGCCAGGTCGGCGCCGGCCCCGTCGATCGCCTCGGCGAGCAGGTAGCTGCCCAGGAAGGCGTGGATCTCCGGCGGCTCCCCGGCCAGGGTGTCCGCGACGGGCGCGAAGTGGGTCAGGGCGATCCGCAGGTCGCAGCCCTCCTCGGCGAGCCGGTCGAGGGCGGTGCGCAGCCCGTCGGCGCACTCCCGGCTGTGCCGGACGAAGGCCTTCATCTCGGGCTCGCCGAACTCGCCGGCGCTGCGGCCCGCGAAGCCGCCGCCGAAGCCCTTGGTCCCGGCCACGCCGACCAGCGCGCCGTCCACCCGGACGGCGGTCGAGCTGCGTTCGAGCACCTGGACGCCGTGGGAGGCGAGGATCCGGGTGACCTCCTCCGGCCGGCCGGCGTCGTAGTCGTGGTTGCCGAGGACCGCGATCACCGGCACGGGCAGTCCGCCGACCTCCTCCCCGACCACGGCGGCCTCCTCCGGCGTGCCGTGCCGGGTGAGGTCCCCGGCCAGCAGCAGCACGTCCGCCAGCTCGCCCAGGGTGGCGAAGGCGGGCCGCAGTACGCCCCGGCTGTCCGGACCGAGGTGGATGTCCCCGACCGCGGCCACCCGGATCACGGCAGGTCCTCCGCTCCGGTCGGCGGCCGGCCGTCGGCCAGCGCGATGTCGGTGTGCACCCTCAGACCGTCCAGGACCTCGGCGACGATGCGCTCGACGGCGGCGCGGCGCTGCTGGTTCGGCACGGTCCCGCGCACCGTCACGTGGGTGCCGTGCAGTTCGATCCGCAGGCCCAGTTCGCCGACCTCGTCGTCGGCGAGGCGGTCGCGCAGGTGGGCGAGCCGGTACTCGGTGTCGTCGGATCCGGTGTGGTCGGCGCCGGTCATGCCGCGGCCTCCTCGGGTTCGATCACCTGGAGCCGTTCCAGGAGGTACAGGAAGGCGTCCGGCATCGGCGCGCCGCCGCGCTCCGCCCGGACCCGCCGCCAGTCGACCTTCTCCCGCAGCGGCCGCACCACCGAGAGCGCCGCCCCGAAGTCGCAGTGGTGCTCGGAGAAGGCGGCCAGCAGGCCGCTGACCAGGTCGGTGGCGGAGAGCACCGGCATGTGCACGGAGTCCACCGGCAGCACCTCGGCGCGGTCCAGCAGCTCCGAGGTGACCGGCCGCTTGGCGAGCTCCAGGATCAGGTCGATGTCCTGGCCCAGGCAGCGGGCCTTGATCAGCCAGTCCTCGGGCGGCAGGAAGACCTGGAGTCCGGCCTCGCGCAGGGTGTGGGTGACGGCCTCGACGTCCTCGCGACGGATGCAGAAGTCGGCGTCGTGCTGGAGCCGGACACTGGCGCCGTGGGCGTAGGCGGCGACCCCGCCCGCCAGCGCGAACGGGTGGTCCTTGGCCTTGAGCAGCGAGCCGATCCGCTTCGCCGCCTCCAGGATCGCCTGCGCCCGGTCGGGCGGCAGGCCGCCCCCGGGCTCGTCCAGCGACCAGCCTGCCGACCCGGCACGGGCCGAGCGGGACACATCGGGGTGTTCGGCGTGTCCGTCCATCTCGGCCTCCTCCGCTGCGTCCGTTCGGGACGCCCCCACGGCTACCCCGTCCGCGGGACTTCACTCCGGCGGGCGGGAGGTGGAGCGGGCCCCGCGGGGGGGCCGCCGGGTCGGGCACGGATTCCGGCCAAGTTCGGCGAAATGTGCCGTCGATGTGATCAGACTGCGCGGTTCCGGGCACTCCGGAAGACGTCGTTCGCCTCCGGGCCGGGCGCTCCATGCCCTGGCGGCCGTATCGGCCTCATCCTCATCTTCTACGAAGTCCTGATCACCACACCCGCGCGGGCCCGTGCCGCCACCCGGGCCCGCGGCTCAGGCCGGTGGCCCGGCAAGCAGGCTGCGGTCGAGGTCGGCCAGCAGTTCGGCGGTGTCCCGGTGGACCTCGGCGGCCCCGGCGCCGAGGAGTTCGCGGGTGTCGAAGCCGCCGCTCTCCACCGCGACGCAGGGTACCCGGGCGCGGCCGGCCGCCATGACGTCCCAGACCGTGTCGCCGATGAAGACGGCGTGCTCGGGCTCGGCGCCCGCGCGGTCGAGGGCGGCGCGCACCAGATCGGGGGCGGGCTTGGTGGCGTCCACGTCGTCGGCGGAGGTGACCGCGGTGATCGCCTCGTCGGCGTCGAGTGCGCGGCGCAGCACCGCGAGTTCCCGTTCGGACGCGGAGCTGGCGAGGACGACCGGCCAGCCGCGGTCGGCGCAGGCGCGCAGCAGGTCGGCCGCGCGCGGCAGCGGCTGGATGTGGGGCCAGTACTGGGCGTAGAGGGCGGCGTGGGCGGCGGTGATGCCCTCGTCGTCACCGTGGTCGCGGGCGGCGCCGAGCAGGTGGTCGAGGAGCTGGTCGGAGCCCATGCCGATGGCCCGGTGGACACGGGCGACGGGCAGGGTGCGGTCGTACTGCCGCAGGGCCTCCCACCAGGCGAGGGCGTGGAAGTACGTGGTGTCGAGCAGGGTGCCGTCGACGTCGAAGAGCGCCGCCGCGGTGGTCGTCATGGTCTTCAGTCCTTTCCCTTTCCCTTTTGCGGGAGCCGGAGCCGGAGCCGCGGCCGGAGCGCTGCCGTCGTCACCCCGTGCGGTACTCGGCGGCCCGGGCGGCGGCCAGCCGCAGCCCGTGCCCGGGGGCGCCGTCGGCGCCTGGGGTGACGGTGCCGCCGGACGGGTCGAGGGTGCCGTCGAAGAGCATCCGCTCGATCCGCACGTGGTCGTGGAACCACTCCAGGTGGCGGCAGTTGGGGACGGCCGCGGCGGCGTGGGCGTGCAGGTGCGGGGCGCAGTGGCCGGACAGGTCGAGGCCGTGGGCCTGGGCGAGGGCGGCGGCGCGCAGCCAGCCGGTGACACCGCCGCAGCGGGTGACGTCGGCCTGGAGGCAGTCGACGGTGGGGACCATCCGGGCGAAGTAGGCGGGGTCGTAGCCGTACTCGCCGGCGGTGACGTCGGGCAGGACGGCGTCGCGGACGACCCGCAGGCCGGTGAGGTCGTCGGAGGAGACCGGTTCCTCGTACCAGCTGACGCCCTGGTCGGCGAGGGCGGCGCCGAGCCGGACGGCCTGCTTGCGCCGGTAGCCGCCGTTGGCGTCGGTGTAGAGCTCGACCCGGTCGCCGACGGTGGCGCGGGCGGCGCGGACCCGTTCGAGGTCGCGCTGCTCGCGGGTGCCCCAGGACTCGCCGATCTTGATCTTGACCCGGGGGATGCCCTGCTCCTCGGCCCAGCCGCGCAGCTGGCGTTCCTGCTGCTCGGCCGAGTAGGTGGTGAAGCCGCCGCTGCCGTACACCGGGACGGGCCGGGCCGCGCCGCCGAGCAGCCGGGCCAGCGGCAGCCCGAGCAGGTGGCCGCGCAGGTCCCACAGCGCGAGGTCGACGGCCGAGACGGCGCCGGAGATCAGTCCCGGGCGGCCGGCGTTGCGCACCGCCCGGTTCATCGCCTCGTGGGCACCGCTGGTGTCGTGCGGGTCGCGGCCGGTGACCAGCGGGGCGAGTTGCCCGCTGATGACGGCGGCGGTGGCCGGCGCGCCGTAGGTCCAGCCGAGGCCGCGGTGGGAGCCGCTGACGGCCTCGGCGAGGACCAGGGTGGTGTGGTCCCAGGCGAGGGTGCCGTCCGCCTCCGGGGCGTCGGTGGGAACGGTGTAGACGCTGACGTCGATGCGTTCGAGCTCGCTCATGAGGGTGTCCGCAGTCCGGAGCGTTCCCCCGCCGCCAGCAGGCCGGCGGCCCGGTCGACCAGCGCCATGATGGTCAGCGCCGGGTTCGCGCTGCCCTGGGTGGGCAGCACGCTGCCGTCGGTGATCAGCAGGTTGGGCACGGCGAAGGTGCGCAGCCGGTGGTCGACGACGCCGGCGAGGGGGTGGTCGGCCATCCGGCAGCCGCCGACCAGGTGGGCGTAGCGGTCGATGGTGATGACCTCGCTCGCCCCGGCGGCGCGCAGGATCGACTCCATCACCTCGCGGGCGGCCTTGATCAGCATCCGGTCGTTGTCGCACTGGGAGAAGGCGAAGTTGGCGACCGGCAGGCCGTACCGGTCGGTCTGCTCGGCGAGGGTGATCCGGTTGTCCGGCTGGGGCAGCAGTTCGGCCATGGCGCCGAGGGTGGCCCAGTGGACGTAGTCGGAGAGGTACCTGCGCAGGTCGGCGCCCCAGTGGCCCTGGGCGACGACGTGCTCGGCCCAGGTGATGGGCAGCGGGGAGATGTTCTGGATGGTGAAGCCGCGCTTGTAGGGCTTGGCGGGGTCGGTCTCGTAGTACTGCTCGGTGGAGACCTCGGGTGGCGGGGCCTTGTGGGCGCGGATCTCCTCCTCGAAGCGGCCGGAGGTCTGCGGGGCGCCCTGGACCATGACGTAGCGGCCGACCAGGTCGTGGTCGTTGCACAGGCCGTCGGGGAAGCGCGGGCAGGCGGAGTTGAGCAGCAGTCGCGGGGTCTCGATGGCGTAGCCGGCGACGGCGACGGTCCGGGCGAGCTGGAGGTGCTCGCGGCCGTGGTGGAAGTATCGGACGCCGCGGGCGAGTCCGTCGGGGCCGAGTTCGACGGCGGCCGCCATGCAGTCGGCGCGGATCTCGGCGCCGTGGGCGAGGGCGTCGGGGACGTGGGTGATCAGCGGGGACGCCTTGGCGTTGACCTTGCAGCCCTGGAGGCAGAACCCCCGGTAGATGCAGTGCGGGCGGCGGCCGAAGCGACCGTTGGTGATGGCGACCGGTCCGACCCGGGCCTGGATGCCGAGGGCGGCGGCGCCGCGCAGGAAGATCTCGCCGTTGCCGCCGACGGGGTGCGGCGGGTACGGGTAGGGGTGGGGGTCGCCCCAGGGCCAGTACTGTCCGGCGACGGGGAGTTCGTACTCGACGCGGCGGTAGGAGTCGCGAAGGTCGTCGTAGTCGATCGGCCAGTCGGCGCCGACGCCGTCGAGGCTGTGGGTGCGGAAGTCCGAGGGGTGGAAGCGGGGGGTGTAGCCGGCGAAGTGGACCATCGAACCACCCACTCCGCGGCCGGAGTTGTTGGAGCCGAGCGGCACCGGGTCGGTGCCGGAGATCAGCCGGGGCTCGGTCCAGTAGAGGCGGTGGGAGGAGGCCTCGTCGCTGACCCAGTCGGCGAGCGGGTCCCAGAACGGGCCGGCCTCCAGGACCACCACACTCCAGCCCCGGCGGGCCATCCGCTGGGCCAGGGTGGCGCCGCCCGCGCCGCAGCCGACGATCAGCAGGTCCACCTCGTCGGTGTCCGCGTAGCGCCGCATGTCGCGCCGCAGGCCGTGGTCGAAGCCCTGGCCGTCGCGGGGCAGCAGCCAGGCGGAGGCGTTGGTGCGGCGGACCTCGCGCTCGGCCTCGGCGTTGGCCCGTACGGTCTGGGCGGCGGCGCGCAGCCGGGAGTGCCGGCCGGGGTCGGTGGCGGGCGGCACGGGGTGGGGCGGCTCGTCGTCGGGGGGCCGGGGCGGCCTGGAGTGGGCGTCGGCGACCTCCCACGGTTCGCGCTGGTCCGGGCCGAGGCGCAGGTAGCCGCGCGGGTGGGCGGGGCCGCCGAAGCCGATCTCGTTCCAGGCGGTGGGATGGGAGTAGTACGCGGTGCAGGCGTATCTGGTCCACAGGCTCCAGACGTGCTTGGCCGGCATGCCGTGCCAGTGCTCGCCGGTGAGTTCCTGGACGCGTCCGATCAGCGCCCGCTGCTGGACCTCGCTGAGCGCGGCGAACGGGCCGTCGGCCTCCTCGTCCAGGGCGTGCAGGGAACGGCGCCAGGCCTCGTCGTCCATCGGCATGTCGGCGTAGTGCCAGCCGTCGGTCTCCAGTTCGGCGAGCCGGGAGTCGATCATCGGCAGCAGCGGGGGGTCGGGGTGGTCGAGCAGCTGGTCGAGCAGGGCCCGGGCGGTGGACTCCTCCGCGGGGGTGAAGAACCTGAGCGGCGGCTGGGGTCCGGTGCGGGCGACCACCACGGCCGTCGTCTCGCGGTCCCAGTACCGGGCCTGGGAGAGCACGTCGAAGCCGGGGAATCGGGGCTCAGGCATCGGGGGACTCCCGGCGCAGTACGGCGGCCACCAGGCCCATCCCTCCGACCAGGCTCATCAGCAGCGGTGCGAACAGCGGCGGGCCCATCTCGATGTTGTAGCGGGCCATCTCCCAGCCGCCCGGCTTCTCGGCGACGCCGCGCACGTGCAGCCAGGTGCCCTGGAGGCCGTTGGCGACGATGGACGCGGAGGCGATCGGCAGCAGGGTGCGGGCGGCCCGGGGGCTGAGCGCCCCGGCCACCCCGGCGGCGGCGCCGACCGGGCCGAGCCAGACCGGCCACCACATGACGCGGTTGCCGAAGCCGGCCCGGTCGTGCTCCAGGTAGATCTCGGCGGCGGTGATCACCGAGCCGACGCCGGTCGCCAGGGCCAGCGAGCGCTGGAAGCGCCCGGTGCGCACGTTGCGCACGGCGAGACCGATGACGTCAGTGACGGCCATGCCGGCCTCCGAAGGACGGCAGCAGCTCCTGGAGCTTCGCCTTGAAGCCCTGGCGGACCATCGCCGTGCGGTCGGCGTCCCCGCGCAGCACGGACGCCGCGGCCGCCTGGATCTGGTCCCAGGTGGCGTGCGGCGGGATCGGCGGGACGGCCGGGTCGGTGCGCAGTTCCAGGACGAACGGGCGGTCGGCGGTGAGGGCGCGCTGCCAGCCGCCGGGGACGTCGTCCGGCGAGACCGCGCTCTCCGCCCCCAGGCCGAGGGTGCGCGCGAAGCCCGCGTAGTCGATGTCGGGCAGCTGCTGGGAGGGCAGGAAGCTCGGGGCGCCCTCCATGGCCCGCATCTCCCAGGTGACCTGGTTGAGGTCGCGGTTGTTGAGCACCGCCACCACCAGCCTCGGGTCCTCCCACTGCTGCCAGTACTTGGCGATGGTGATCAGCTCGGCAAGGCCGTTCATCTGCATCGCCCCGTCGCCGACGATGGCGATGGCGGGCCGGTCGGGGTGGGCGAACTTGGCGCCGATCGCGTACGGGACACCGGGGCCCATGGTGGCCAGGGTGCCGGACAGCGAGCCGCGCATCCGGCCGCGGAAGCGCAGGTGGCGGGCGTACCAGTTGGCGGCGGAGCCGGAGTCGGCGCTGACCATGACGTCGTCGGGCAGCAGGTGGTCGAGGGCGTGGATCGCGTACTCGGGGTTGATCGGGTCGGCCTCGACCCCGGCGCGCCGCTCCATCACCTCCCACCAGCGCTCGGTGTTGTCGCAGATGGTGCGGTACCAGTCCCGGTCCTCCTTGCGGATCAGCAGCGGCAGCAGCCGGTCCAGCGTCCGGGCGGCGTCTCCGACCAGGTTGACCTCGTACGGATAGCGCATCCCGACCATGAACGGGTCGAGGTCGATCTGTACGGCCCTGGCCTGCCCGAACTCGGGCAGGAACTGGCTGTACGGGAAGGACGAGCCGATGGTCAGCAGGGTGTCGCAGTCGCGCATCAGCTCGTACGAGGGCCGGGTGCCGAGCAGGCCGATCGACCCGGTGACGTAGGGCAGCGTGTCCGGCAGCACGTCCTTGCCGAGCAGCGCCTTGGCGACCCCCGCGCCGAGCAGTTCGGCCACCTGCTGGACCTGCCGGCTGGCGCTGCGGGCGCCCTGGCCGACCAGGACGGCGACCTTGCTGCCGGAGTTGAGCACGTCGGCGGCCCGGCGCAGCTCGTCGTCCTCGGGGACGACCGTCCACTGCGGGGCGCCCAGGCTGGAGGGGACCATCTTGAAGGCGTGTTCCGGCGGGCTGTAGTCCAGCTCCTGGACGTCGGCGGGCACGATCACGGCGGTCACGGTGCGGCGGGCGGCGGCGGTGCGCATCGCCCGGTCGAGCACGTTGGGCAGCTGCTCGGGGACGGTCACCATCTGGCAGTACTCGGCGGCGACGTCCTTGTACAGGCTGAGCAGATCGACCTCCTGCTGGTAGGAGCCGCCCATGGCACTCCGGTTGGTCTGCCCGACCAGGGCCACCACCGGGACGTGGTCCAGCTTGGCGTCGTACAGCCCGTTGAGCAGATGGATCGCACCCGGGCCCGAGGTGGCCACGCACACTCCGGTGCGGCCGGAGAACTTGGCGTAGCCGACGGCCTCGAAGGCGGCCATCTCCTCGTGCCGGGCCTGGACGAAGACGGGCTTGTTGTCGGCCCGGCCCCAGGCCGCGAGCAGCCCGTTGATGCCGTCGCCGGGATAGCCGAAGACGTACTGGACGTCCCAGGCCCGCAGTCGTTCCAGGATGTGGTCGGAAACCTTCGGGGACACGGTGCTCCTCCTTGACGCCCTTGACACGACGACCCCCCCGCAGCGCGACTAACCGCTGCGGGGGGTCGGAAACACCCGGCACGGGTGGAAACTCAGTCCGCCTCGGCCGGTTCGTCGGCCCAGCCGGGGGCGTCGCGGTCCTCCAGCTGCTCGCGCAGCCGGGCCAGCGTGGCGCTCAGCAGGCGGGAGACGTGCATCTGGGAGACGCCGATCCGCGCGGCGATCTCCGACTGGGTCCGGCCCTCCCAGAAGCGCAGCTTGAGCACCGTCTGCTCGCGCTCGGGCAGTTCGGCGAGCAGGGGGCGCACGGCGGTGCGGAAGTCGGCGAGTTCGATGCCGGGGTCGCAGCCGCCGAGCCGGTCCAGCATGGCGCTGCCGCTCTCGTCGGCGTCCTGGTCCCGCAGGGCGTCCAGTGAGCTGGGGCGGTAGACCCGGCCCGCGACCAGGCCCTCGGTGGCCTGCTCGACGCTCAGGTCGAGGTCCTCGGCGATCTCCTCCGGCTGCGGGAGCCGGCCGAGCTGCTGCTCCAGCCGGTCCGAGCCGCGAGCGACCGTCAGGTACAGCTCCTGCATGCTGCGCGGGACGCGCACGGGCCAGGAGGTGTCCCGGAAGAACCGCTTCATCTCGCCGGCGATGGTGGGGATGGCGTAGGTGACGAACTCGACGCCGCGGCGCGGGTCGTAGCCGTCGACGGCCTTGATCAGACCGATCGTGCCCACCTGGAGGATGTCGTCCATGTCCTCGGCCCGGTGCCGGAAGCGGGCGGCGATGAACCGCACCAGCGGCATGTTCAGCTCGATGATCGTGCCGCGCACATAGCTGTACGCCGCGCTCTCCCGCGCCAGCCCGGACAGCCGCTCGAACAGCGCGTCGCTGAGTTCCCGCGCCTCGGTCTTCCCCATCGCGCGGAGCTCGGTCCTGCTGGGCCTCGGCGGCAGATCAGGCGGGGTGCCCGAGGACAGGACCGTTTCCTGCTCGCCTTGGGGAGCTGTTTCCACTTGGGGAGCTGTTTCCAGAGGGGTGGACACGTGTCCTCCTCGGTCTCGGGACGAACGCCCGGCGACGCCCACGGGTTCCCGCCCGTCCGTCGGGGGCTGTTTCCGAGGACGCGGGCCCGGTTTCGAGGGGCGAGGTCCCGATGGCACCGGTCCGGGTGCCGGGCGGCGAACCGCCGCACGGTTGTTCTACCCGACATACGACATGGAATTCACGCTTTCGGATGGTTTCTTCGGATTCCTCCGGGTACACGCGCTCGGGCAACGACCTGGACCATGAGAGGAGGGGCGGCCATGCCCCGAGGATCCAGCCCCAAGCGGGAACGCCAGTACGAGCACATCAAGGACAGTGCGCTCGACCGGGGCGAGAGCGAGAAGCGGGCCAAGGAGATCGCCGCCCGGACGGTCAACAAGGAACGCGCCCGGCACGGCGAGTCCAAGACGGCGAGCCGCACTTCGACCCACGACATGTCGTCCGGCCGGCGCGGCGGACTGCGCTCGCACAAGGGCTCCGGCGGTCCGACGTACGACCAGCTCTACAACGAGGCCAAGCACCGCAACATCAAGGGCCGTTCGAAGATGAACAAGCACGAGCTGGCCCACGCGCTCGGTCACTGAGGTGCGCCATGACCGTTCCCACGCCCCCTGATCCGGACACCCAGCCGATCCCCCACCCCAACCCCGCGCCGCGGCCGGGCGAGGGCCCCGACCCGGTGCCGCCGCCCATCCCGCCCTTCCCGGACCCGTCGCCCTATCCGGACCCCGACCCGGCACCGCCGCCGCAACCGCACCCCGGGCAGCGGTAGCCTCCCCGGGCTCGGCCCGGCCCCGCTCGACGGCTTCAACCCCTCCGGTTGAAGCCGTCGAGCCGCACGTGCCGGTCGAGCGGGGACCCGACCTCCAGCCAGACCAGCTTGCCGCCGTCGTCGGGCCCCGCGCCCCACGCGCGGGCCAGCCGGTCGACCACCCGCAGGCCGTGCCCGCCCGGCCGGCCCGGATCACCGGCCCGGACCAGCCGCGGCAGCACCGGGCTGGCGTCGACGACCTCCACCCGCAGACGCACGCCGTTCCAGTCCAGGCGCAGCTCGCGCGGGCCGCCGGGGGCGTGCAGGCAGGCGTTGGTGACCAGCTCCGAGACCATCAGCAGGACGTCCTCGGCCACGGCCCGCCGTTCGTCGTCGCCGCGTTGCTCGTCGTCTTCGGCGGGCAGCCAGTGCCAGGACCGCAGCGCCGCCCGGCTGAACTCACGGCTGCGTTGCACCGCGCCCGCGCTGCCCGCGAAGGCGAGCCGCCTGGTCTCCCCGGCGGCCGCCGGCCGTCCTCGCCCGGTACGGTCCATGCCCGGCCCCCTACTCCGGGCCCGGCGGAACGCCTGGTCGCGCCGACGGCACGTCCTCCGACGACGGTTCGGGAGCCGACGGTGCGTCAGGCGCCGCCGCCGGTACGGGACCGGGCGGGGCCAGTGCCGCTCCGAGATCGGAATGGATCCGCAGCACGGCGTCGGCCCCGGTGACCTCGAACAGCCGGGCCACCACGGGGCGCAGGCCGGCGAGCTCCAGGCGCAGCCCGGCGGCCTCGGCGTCGGCGCGGGCGCGCAGCAGGATGTTGAACCCGGTCGAGTCGCAGAACTCCAGCTCCCGCAGGTCGAGCACGATCCGCTCGACGCCGTCCGCGACCGGGCGGGCCAGCGCACCGCGCAGTCCGTCCGCCGAGTCGCGGTCCAGATCCCCGACGACGTGGACGATCCGCACCGGCCCGTCGCGCTCCACCGCGACCCGCAGGCCCTCGGCGGGCCGTCCGGCGGCCCCGACCGCACCGTCGGCCCGGCGCACCGGTCCGGACGGCGCCGGTTCGCCCCGACCACCGCGCCGCGCGGGGCGGGGGGTCGGGTGCTCCGGGGCCGTCCCGGGTGCGGCCGGACAGGCCACGTGCTCCTCGTCCATGCCAGGCGTTTGCCCCGCCCGCTCACGGCTACACGCGCGACGTGAGGAGGCGGAGGCGATCAGCATGGCGGCGACGAACACCGGCCCCGACGGCGACGGTTCCCGGCCCCGGGTCGGCCGTCGGGAGTCACCCGAGGAACGGGCCGACCGGCGCTGGACCGACTTGCTCCAGGAGGTCCGGGTCGCCCAGACCGGCTCGCAGATCCTCTTCGGCTTCCTGCTGAGCGTGGTCTTCATGCCGCGTTTCGCCCAACTCGGCGGTTTCGACCGGGGACTGTACGTGGCCACCGTCGTGCTCGGGGCGGTCGCCACCGGCTCGCTGACCTCTCCCGTCGCCTACCACCGGATCTTCGCCGGGCACCGCCTCAAACCCCAACTGGTGAACGCCGCAGCCAGGTTGGTCGCCGTCGGCCTGGTGCTGCTGGCCCTGACCATCGGCTCGGCCCTGCTGCTCCTGCTGCGGGTGGCGACCGACTCGACGATCTCCGGCTGGATCACCGCGGCCGTCATGCTGTGGTTCGGGTCCTGCTGGCTGGTGCTGCCGGTCGGGCACCTGTACCGGCACAACGGCCGGAGCTCCCGGCCACCGGACGGGCCGGACCGCGACGACCCCCACCGGTGACACCGCATCCGGCCGGGACGTTTCGGCACCGGCGGCGGGGCAAGACGCCCGCCATGAGGATCCGTTCGCATTCCAAGCCCCGAACCGTGGTCATCACCGGCGCCACCGCCGGAGTCGGCCGGGCCTGCGTCCGGGCGTTCGCCACCGACGGCAACCGGCTGGTGCTGGTCGCCCGCGGCGTCGCCGGGCTGCGCGCGGCCTCCGCCGAGGCCCAGGCCGCCGGATCACCGGTGCGCACCGTCCTGGCGGACGTCTCCGACCCGCAGGCCTGCGAGGCCGTCGCCGCCCGCGCCGAGGCGGAGTTCGGGCCGATCGACGTCTGGGTCAACGACGCCTTCGTCTCGGTGTTCGCGCCGTTCACGGAGATCAGCCCCGAGGAGTACCGCCGGGTCACCGAGGTCACCTACCTCGGCTACGTCAACGCCACCCGGGCCGCGCTGAACCGGATGCTGCCGCGCGACCACGGCACCGTCGTGCAGGTCGGCTCCGCGATCGCCTACCGGGGCATCCCGCTCCAGACCGCCTACAGCGGCGCCAAGCACGCCATCCAGGGTTGGCACGAGGCGCTGCGCTGCGAGCTGCTGGCCAGCGGGACGGGGGTGCGGGTGACCATGGTGCAGCTGCCCGCGGTCAACACCCCGCAGTTCGACTGGGTGCGCAACCGGCTGCGGGGCCGGGCCCGGCCCGTCGCGCCCGTCCACCAGCCCGAAGTCGCCGCCCGCGCCGTCCGCTACGCCGCCGACCACCCCGGGCGCCGCGAGTACTGGGTGGGCGGCAGCACCGCGGCCACCCTGATCGCCAACGCCATCGCCCCCGGCCTGCTCGACCGCTACCTCGCCCGCACCGGCATCGACGCCCAGCAGGAGCAGGGCCCGCGCGACCCGGACGACCACGCCAACCTCTGGGCCCCCGGCGACGCCTCCCGCGACCACGGCGCCCACGGCCGCTTCGACGAGGAGTCGCACGAACGCAGCGTCCAGCTCTGGGCCTCCCAGCACCACGGCCTGCTCGCCACCGGCGGCGCGGTCCTGGTCGGCGCCGCCGCCCGCGCGCTCGCGCGGGGGCGGTGACCGGCGGCGCACCACCGGCCGCCATGGATCCGGCGACGGCGCTGCGGCGGATCGCGTTCCTGCTGGAGTGGAACGACGCCTCGCCCTACCGGGTACGGGCCTTCCACACCGCGGCCGACGCGGTGCGCGCGCTGCCGCCCGGGCCGGTGGACGCCGCCCTGGCCCGCCGGCTGCCGGGCGTCGGGCCGGTCACCGCCGAGGTGATCGCCCAGGCCGCCGCCGGCGCGACCCCGACCTACCTCGCCCGGCTGGAGAGCGCCGCGGGGCCGGCCGCACGGGCCGGGTGGGACCTCGCCGCGGCCGCTCGGGGCGACTGCCACCTGCACTCCGACTGGTCCGACGGCGGCCACCCGATCGAGGAGATGGCCGAGGCCGCCCGCGCACTCGGCCACCACTGGGCCGTCCTCACCGACCACTCGCCCCGGCTGACCATCGCCCACGGCCTCAGCCCCGAACGGCTGCGCCAGCAACTCGACGTGGTCGCGGCCCTCAACGCCGAGGACGGCCCCTTCCGGCTGCTCGCCGGGATCGAGTGCGACATCCTGGAGGACGGCGCGCTCGACCAGGAACCCGAACTGCTCGACCGGCTCGACGTGGTGGTGGCCTCGGTCCACTCCAAACTGCGCTCGGAGCCCGAACCGATGACGGCCAGGATGCTCACGGCCGTCCGCGACCCGCGCACCAACGTACTGGGGCACTGCACCGGCCGGATCGTCACCGGCCGCGGCCGGCCCCCGTCCCGCTTCGACGCCGAGGCCGTCTTCGCCGCCTGCGCCGCCGCCGGGACGGCCGTGGAGATCAACTGCCGCCCCGAGCGCCGCGACCCGCCCGACGACCTGCTGCGCCTGGCGGTCGACGCGGGCTGCCTGTTCGCCGTCGACACCGACGCCCATGCCCCGGAGCAGCTCCACTGGCTCACCTCCGGCTACGCCCGCGCGGCCCGCTTCGGGCTCAGCCCCGAACGGCTCGTCACCACCTGGCCGCGCGAGCGTCTGCTCGCCTGGGCGCACCCGGCCACCCGGTGACGGGGGCCGCCGGAGCCGCCGGGACCTGCTCGTCGCGGTCGACGACTACGGGCGACGGATGTCCGAGTACGGCGCCGAGGCCGTGCGCAGCGGTCCCGACGGGCCGCCCGCCTTCGCCCCCCGGAGCGAAGCTGTCCTGAGGCCGGGATCCGTCGATCATCCCGGGGTGCCACCGAGCACGACCTCCTCGCCCGTGCCCGGCAGCCCCTGTCCCTCGCCGGCGGCGAGCCCCCGCAGGGCCGGTGCCAGGGTCACGCCCTCCTCGTACAGCTCGAACGGACGCGGATTCAGGTAGGAGGCCCGGCAGACCGCGGGGGTGTCGCCCAGGTACCCGGCCACCTCCCGGACCACCCGGGCCGCCGCGCGTCGCCGGGCGGCCGGTGAGCGGCCGGCCACCGGCCAGGAGACGGCCAGGCCCACGGCGGCCAGGACGGTGGCCTGCCAGGTGCGGAAGTCCTTCGCGGACAGGTCGGTGCCGGTGTGTTCGCGCAGGTAGCCGTTGAGCCGGGCGGTGTCGACCTCCGTCCGGGCCCGGCCCTCGCGGTAGGCCAGCAGCCGGGACGCCGGGTCCGTGCGGCGCAGCAGGGCCCGTACGCCGGCGGCCGCCGCGCGGTCGGTCAGGGTGAGCTCGCGCTCGCGGCCGGATTTGGCCCGTTGGGCGAAGTGCACCCGGCCGCGCTGCACGGCCACCTGGTCGCGCCCCAGGGTGGTGAGACCGTAGGAGCCGTTGTCGCGCTCGTAGCCCGGTGCGCCGATGCGGAAGAAGCCCAGGTCGAGCAGCCGGGTGGCGCAGGCGAGGACGCGGTCGGCGCCGAGGCCGCGCCGGGCGAGGTCCTCCTCGACCCGGCGGCGCAGTGCGGGGAGGGGCCATACCCCGGGTTTGCGGGCGGGGCGGTCGGACACACGCGCCGGCATCGGACTTCTCGGAGCGGAAGGGTGCGGGCGATGGGTGTGCTGGCCGGACGGACGGCGCTGGTGACCGGCTCCTCCCGGGGTCTGGGGCTGCTGATCGCGGGTGAGCTGGCGGAGCGGGGCTGCAGGGTGATGCTCTGCGGCCGGGACGAGTTGGGCCTGGAGCGGGCGCTGCGGCAGCTGCGCGGCCTGCCCGGCGAGGTGGCCGGCACGGCCTGTGACCTGATGGACCCGGAGGCGCCTGGGCAGCTGCTCGCGGCCGTGCGGGAGCGCTTCGGCACCGGGGTGGACCTGCTGGTCAACAATGCCGGGCTGATCCAGGTCGGCCCGTTCTCGGCGGTGCAGGAGCAGGACTTCCGGCGGGCGCACGAGTTGATGACGATGGCGCCGCTGCGGCTGGTCCAGGCCGTGCTGCCGCAGATGCGGGCCCGCGGCTCGGGCTCGATCGTCATGATCAGCTCGATCGGCGGCCGGATCCCCGCCCCGCACCTGTTGCCCTACGTGGCCGCCAAGTTCGCGCTCACCGGCCTCTCGGAGGGGCTGGCGGCGGAGCTGGCGCCGTACGGCATCCGGGTGACCACCGTGCTTCCGGGGCTGATGCGCACCGGCTCGCACACGGCCGCCGAGTTCGCCGGGCAGGCGGGCAGCGAGTACGCCTGGTTCGCGACCGCCGCGTCCATGCCGCTGGTGTCGATGGACGCCCGGCGGGCGGCGCGGCGGATCGTCCGGGCGATCGAGGTCGGACGGCGCGAGCTGGTGCTGACGCCGCTCGCGAAGGCCGCCGTGCTCGCCCACGGCGTCGCCCCCGCCACCACCAACCGGCTGCTCGCCCTGACCGCGCGGCTGCTGCCCTCGGCCGGCGGGGCTCCGGAACACGGCGTGCCGGGCGTGCGGGCCGCGTCCCGGCACCGGCGCGGCGGCCCGGTCGACCGGCTCACCGCCCTCGGACGGCGGGCGGGGCGGGCCCACAACGAGCCGACGGCCTCCTGAGGGGGTGTGGAAGCGCGCTGCCCGGGCACACGCGGCCCGAGGGGCCACGACCGCCCCGACGTCGGAACCACGAGAGGAGCACACCCCATGGGTACCGAGGACAAGGCGCGCAACATCGCCGAGAAGGCCCACGGCAAGGTCAAGGAGGCCGCCGGCAAGGTCACGGGCGACCCGGTCGTCGAGGCCGAGGGCCGGGGCAAGCAGGCGAAGAGCGACCTCAAGCAGGCCGGCGAGAAGGTCAAGGACATCGGCAAGGACTGAACCCGGTACCGGCGGCCGCCCCTCGCGGCCGCCGGCCCGTCCGGAGGGAGAATCATGAAGGCCGTGACCTGGCACGGGCGCCGCGACGTCCGCGTCGACTCCGTACCCGACCCGGTGGTCCGGGAGCCCACCGACATCCTGGTGGAGGTCACCACCACCGGGCTGTGCGGATCCGACCTGCACCTGTACGAGGTGCTGGGCGCCTTCCTGGACGAGGGCGACATCCTGGGCCACGAGGCGATGGGTGTGGTCCGCGAAGTGGGCCCGGCGGTGCACGCCGTCGATCCGGGCGACCGCGTGGTCGTCCCGTTCAACGTCTCCTGCGGCACCTGCCACACCTGTGTGCAGGGCCTGCAGTCCCAGTGCGAGACCACCCAGGTGCACGACTACGGCACGGGCGCGGCCCTGTTCGGCTACACCAAGCTCTACGGTCAGGTACCTGGCGGACAGGCGGAGTTGCTGCGGGTCCCGTTCGGCAACACGCTGCCGGTGCCCGTCCCGCACGGGCCGCCGGACGACCGCTACGTGCTGCTGTCCGACGTGCTGCCCACCGCCTGGCAGGCCGTCGAGTACGCGGAGATCCCGCCCGGCGGCAGCGTCGCGGTGCTCGGCCTGGGCCCGATCGGGGACATGTGCACCCGGATCGCGCGCCACCGCGGGGCCGGCACCGTGATCGGCGTCGACCTCGTGCCCGAGCGGCTGCAACGCGCCGCGGAGAACGGCGTGGAGGTGCTCGACCTGGCCCGGCTCGGCTCCCGGGTGGTCGACGCCGTCCGGGACCTCACCGACGGCCGCGGCCCGCACTCCGTGATCGACGCCGTCGGGATGGAGGCGCACGGCTCCCCTGCCGCGACCGCCGCCCAGCGGATGACCTCGCTGCTGCCGGACGCGCTGGCCGCGAGACTGATGACCCGGGTCGGTCTCGACCGCCTGCACGCCCTGCACCTGGCGGTCGACCTGGTCCGGCGCGGCGGCACGATCTCGCTGTCCGGCGTGTACGGCGGGATGACCGACCCCCTGCCGATGCTGACCATGTTCGACAAGCAACTGCGGCTGCGGATGGGGCAGGCGAACGTCCTGCGCTGGATGGACGACCTGCTGCCGCTGGTCGGCGACGGCGACCCGCTGGGAGTGGAGGGATTCGCCACCCACCACGTGCCGCTGGCCGAGGCGCCGGACGCGTACGACATGTTCCAACGCAAGCAGGACGGCGTGGTCAAGGTGCTGTTCCAGCCCTGACCGGCCCGCCCGTGCCCGTTCCAGAGGAGGCGAACGCGATGAGCTCCATGAGGAATCCGGTGCCGAAGGACCCGTCGGAGCCGGTCGAGACCCCGGAGTCCCGGATGACCGGCGAGGGGAGCCCGCCGCCGGAGCACGAGGAGGAGAAGGGACCGCAGGACGGCCCGGAGTTCGAGGTGACGGAGCCGGCCCACGAGCCGGAGAAGTAGCAGCGGCGGTCGCAGCACGACCGAAGCGGTACGACGGCGCGGGCCGGGCCGATCATCGGAGCTTTCCGGCCCGTCGTCCGGCGAACGGGTGGTCCGGTACGGCGATCGCGCGCCCGCGGCGTTGCGCGCGGGACGCCTGCGCCGACCGGACGGTACACCTGGGGGCCGCTCGCCGCGGTGGCGGGCGCCCGGAGGACCGACCTGGGGGTGGTGGAAGTGCGAACGATGCTCGAACTCCTGCTCTGGTGGGGGGTTTTGCTGTTGCTGAACATCGTGTTCATCAGCTCGGTGTCCCCGCTGGAGGTGGCGGTGGGCGGCGGCGTGGCGCTCCTCGGCGCACTGGGCGCGGTGGCCGTGCGGCGCGCGTCCGGAGCGACTCCCGGCGGACCGGCCCGGCTGGGGCGGGCGCTCTGGGCGTACCCGTGGACCCTGCTGGCCGACACCGGCCGGCTCGCGCTCGCCGTACTCCTCCCCGGCCACCGCCGAGGCGGATTCCGCACCGTCCGGCTCGCCTCCGGCACCGGGGCGGCCTGGGGCGCGGCGCTGCTGTCCTCGACACCCGGCGCGTACGCGGTGGGCAGCCGGAACGGCGGCGAACTGACCGTCCACACGCTGGGCGACGAACGGTCCTCGCTGGAGCGGGCGTTGACCGGAGCCGGGGAGTGAACGCCTGGCTGCTCGCGGCGGCCCTGCTGGCCGCCTGCGGGATCGGCCCGTGCCTGCTGCTCGGCCTGCGCGGCTCACCCGAGCAGCGCCTGGCCGGGCTCAACCTCGCCGCGACCACCGCCTCCGTCGTCCTGCTGCTGCTCGCCCAGGGGTTCAGCCGCACCTCGTACACCGACCTGGCGCTGGACCTCGCGGTGCTGGCGCCCGCCGGGACGCTGGTGTTCACCCGCTTCCTGGCCGGGAGGCAGCGGTGACGCCCCGACACACCCTCGCGCTGGTCCTGCTGGTGGCCGGCACCGCCACGCTGCTGCTCGCCGCCCTCGCCCTCGTGGTGCTGCCCGGCCCCTACCTGCGGCTGCACGCCCTCTCCCCCGCCGCCACCCTCGGCGCTCCGCTGGTCGCACTCGCCCTCGCCGTCGACACCGGCCCCGGGCGGGCGGCCGTCAAGCTCCTGGTGATCGGCCTGCTGCTGGCCGTCGGCGGCACCGTCACCACCATGGCCGTCGCGCGCACCACCGTGCGCGCCGAACGGAAGGCTCAGCAGTGACCAACGCCCTGACCGTGATCGCCCTGCTGCTCACCGCCGTCACCGCGACCACCGCCGCGCTCACCCGCGACCCGGTCCGGCAGGCCGCCGTCCTCGCGCTGCTCGGGCTCTGCCTCGCGCTGCTGTTCACCGTGCTCCAGGCGCCCGACGTCGCACTCTCCCAGCTCGGAGTCGGCAGCGCGATCACCCCGCTGCTGATCCTGCTGACCGTCCGCCGGGTGCGCCGCCAGGAGCAGTCGGAAGAACGCCCGGACCGCACCGAGTGAGCCGCACCACCCGGCTGCGGCTGTTCCTCACCGCCGCCGCCGTCCTCGCCGCCGCCCTGATCACTGCCGCCACCGAGCTGCCCGGCTTCGGCGGCAGCCACCACCCGTACGGTGAACGGGCGGTGGCTGCCGGGCTGGCCCGGCAGACGGCCAACATCGTCTCCTCCGTCAACTTCGACCAGCGGGCCTTCGACACCCTCGGCGAGGAGTCCATCCTCTTCGGCTCGGTACTCGGCGCCGCCATACTGCTGCGGCTCGCCCGGGACGAGCACAAGCGCCGCGCCGCCGCCGAATCCGTGCTGCCCACCACGCGGTTGTTCGGCGCCGCCCTGCTGCCGGTCACCGTGCTGGTCGGCGGATACCTCGTCGCCCACGGCCAGTTGAGCCCCGGCGGCGGCTTCCAGGGCGGCGTCGCGCTGGCCACCGCCCTGCACCTGGCCTACGTCGCCGCCGACTGCCGGGTGCTCAAGCGGGTCCGCCCGCTGGCCGTCCTGGACGTCGCGGACGCCGTCGCGGCCGGCAGCTACGCCGCGCTCGGCCTGATCGGCCTCGTCCAGGGCGCCGGCTACCTCGCCAACACCCTGCCGCTCGGCACCTTCAACCAGCTGTCCTCCAGCGGGCTGGTGGCGGTGATCAACGCCGCCGTCGGGGTCGAGGTCGCCTCCGGCGTGGTGGTCCTGCTGGCGCACTTCCTGGACCAGGCGGTCGAGGTCGTCCATGGCGGGGAGGGCCGGTGAACGAGCGGAGCGGGCGAACCGTCAAAAGGGGCGCGTCTCGCGAAGCGACCGCCGAGCGGAGCGAGGTGGGCGCATGAGTCTCCTCCCCTATCTGGTCGCCGGGTGGATCCTGCTCGCCGGGCTGTACGGCCTGGTGACCAGCCGCAACCTGGTGCAGGCGGTCGGCTGCCTGGCCGTCGCCCAGTCCTCCACGTACGTGCTGCTGCTCGCGGTCGGCTACCGCAGCGGCGCCACCGCTCCCGTCTACTCCGACCTGCCGACCGACGCCCCGGTGGTCGACCCGGTGGTCCAGGCGCTCGCCCTGACCGACATCGTGGTCGGGGCGACCGTCACCGCGCTGCTGCTGTCCCTGGTCATCCAGCTGCGCAAGCGGCACGGCACGGTGGACCCGGAGGAACTCACCGGGCTGCGCGGGTGAACGGCCGGTGAACACCGCTGACCTGCTCCCGCTGGCCGTCGCCGTCCCGCTGCTGGGCGCCGCCCTCGTGGCCGTGGCCGGCCGCTGGCTGCCCCGACCGGGCCGCGACGCGCTGACCGCCGTCCTGGCCACCGCCGACGTGGTCTGCCTGGCCCTGCTGTGGGCCCGGACCGCGCCGGACGGCCGGGCGGTGTCCTGGCTCGGCGGCTGGACCCCGAGCGGCGGCCACAGCGTCGGCATCGTGCTGGTCGCCGACCGGCTCGGCACCGGCCTCGCCCTGCTCACGGCCGTCCTCGTCCTCGCGGTGGTCTGCTACGCCTGGCGGTACTTCGACGAGCCCTCCGGCGAGCACGGCGGGGTGTTCCCCGCCCTGCTGCTGCTCTTCGAGGCCGGGATGTGCGGCTTCGCGCTCACCGGGGACCTCTTCGACGCCTTCGTCTTCTTCGAGCTGATGGGCGCGGTCGCCTACGCGCTGACCGGCTACCGGATCGAGGACCCGCGCCCGCTGCAGGGCGCGCTCGCCTTCGGACTGGTCAACTCGGCCGCCGCGTACCTCTCACTGCTCGGCATCGGCCTGCTCTACGCCCGCACCGGCGAACTCGGCCTCGCCCAGATCGGCACCGCGCTGGACCAACGCGCCGCGGCCGGACACGGCCGGGACGCCCTGGTGGTCGTCGCCTTCGTGCTGGTGCTGGCAGGCCCGCTGGTCAAGGCCGCGACCGCGCCCTTCCACTTCTGGCTGCCGGACGCCCACGCGGTGGCGCCGAGCCCGGTGTGCATGCTGCTGTCCGGGGTGATGGTCGAACTCGGCCTCTACGGGGTGGCGCGCATCCACCGGGTGGTCTTCGCCGGGGCGGGCGGGCTGCCGGACGCCGCGGTCCGCGACACCCTGCTCGCCGCCGGCGTGCTGACGGCGCTGGTCGGCGCCGTGATGTGCTGGCAGCAGCGGCACCTCAAGCGGATGCTCGCCTTCTCCACCGTCGGGCACATCGGCCTGTTCCTGATCGGCGCCGCGCTGCTCGACCCGGCCGGGCTGACCGGCTCGGCCGTGTACGTGGCCGGCCACGCGGGCGCCAAGGCGGCGCTGTTCGGCCTCACCGGCGTGCTGCTGGACCGCTACGGCTCGGTGGACGAGCACGGGCTGCACGGACGGGCCCGCGAACTCCGGTTCACCGGCCTGCTGTTCGTCATCGGCGCGCTCGCCCTCGCCGGGCTGCCGCCGTTCGGCACCGGGCTCGGCAAGGCCGTAGCCGAGGAGGCCGCCGGGCACTGGGGCGGCTGGCTGCCGGCGGTGTTCGTGCTGGTCTCCGCCCTCACCGGCGGCGCGGTGCTGCGCGCCGCGCTGCGGGTCTTCGGCGGGTTCGGCGCGCCGCCGGCCGAGCACCCTGAGGTGGCGGCGACCACCGGAGAGGGCGAGGAGCCCGAGATCCGCGAGCCGGGCCGCCGGCCGCCGGTGCCGATGCTCCTCGTCCCGGCGGTACTGCTGGCCAGCTGCCTGGCCGTCGGCGTGCTGCCGGGCGTGGGGCGCGCGCTCGCGGCCGGAGCGGCCGCCTTCACGGACCGCGGCGGCTACCTCGCCCAGACCCTCGGGGGCGCCCCGGCCCCCGCCGGCGCCGCTCCCGAGGCGTGGTGGACGGTGTCCGGCGTGCTGCTGGGCCTGCTCTCCGCGCTGCTGGCCGTCGGCTTCGCCACCGCCGCCGTCCGCCGCGACCCCGGGCGTGGCACCGGCGGGCTGTTCCGGGTCACCGTCCTTCCGCTGCGCCGACTGCACTCCGGGCTGCTCGGGGACTACATCGCCTGGCTGGCCGTCGGTCTCGCCGCACTGCTGGCCGCCCTCGCGGCCCAGCTGTGAGGGCACCCGGCGCCCGCCACGCCAGCTGGACGGCCGGGGGTCACACTGGAGGGGCGGCGGCGGCAGCGGGGCAGCACCCCCGCGGACCCTCGCCGTCCGCCGCGCTCCCCCGCCACCGACCGGATCCCCTGGGGGCCACCATGCGTCCTGCCGACCTAGGCGTGGTCCTGATCACCCGCAACCGGCGGGCCAACGTGCTCGACGCCCTGGACCACCTGGCGGCGCTGCCCGAGCGTCCGCCGATCGCCGTCGTCGACAACGGATCCGCCGACGGCACCGCCGCCGCCGTCCTGGCCGGCCACCCCGCCGTCCGGGTGATCCGGCTGCGCCGCAACCTCGGCGCGGCCGCCCGTGCCGTCGGCGCCACCGCGCTGTCCACCCGGTACATCGCGTTCAGCGACGACGACTCCTGGTGGGCGCCGGGCGCCCTGGACTCCGCCGTCCGGCTGCTCGACCGGCACCCCCGGCTGGCCCTGCTCGCCGGAGCCACCCTGGTCGGTCCGGCCGAACGACCGGACCCGATCAACGAGGAACTGGCCGCCGGCCCGCTCGGCACCGACGCGGACCTGCCCGGACCGTCCGTCCTCGGCTTCCTGGCCTGTGCCGCCGTCGTCCGCCGGGACGCGTTCCTCTCCGTCGGCGGTTTCGACCGGCTGCTGCACTTCGGCGGCGAGGAGCAACTGCTGGCCCTGGACCTCGCCGCCGAGGGCTGGGGCCTCGCCTACTGCCCCGAGGTCGTCGCCCACCACCACCCCGCCCCGGACTCCCGGCCCGGACGGTCGGCCCGCCAGCTGCGCAACACGCTCCTCACCGACTGGCTGCGCCGCTCCCGACCGGTGGCGCTCGGCCGCACCGCCGCGGTGCTGCGGGCCGCGCCGCACGCACCGGTGGCGCGCCGGGCCCTGGTGTCCGCCCTGCCCCGGCTGCCGCTGGCCCTGCACCGGCGCGATCCGCTGCCCGAGCGGGTCGAGCGGGCCGTCCGGACCCTGGAGGGCCTGCCCGTGGCGGTGCGCGAACCGGCCGGGGGACGGCACTCGGTCACCGTCGTCGTGATCACCCACGACCGCCGCCGCGAACTCCTGCACACCCTCGACCGCCTGGCCGAGCTGCCCGAGCGCCCACCCGTGCTGGTCGTCGACAACGGCTCCACCGACGGGACGGCCCGGGCCGTCCGCGACCACCCGGGCGGCGCCCGCCTGCTGCCGGCCGGGCGCAACGCGGGCGCCTGCGGGCGGAACCTGGCGGCCCGCGAGGTGACGACGCGCTACCTCGCATTCTGCGACGACGACACCTGGTGGGAGCCGGGTTCGCTGGACGCGGCGGTTCGGCTCCTCGACGCCCACCCGCCGGTGGCGGCGGTCACCGCGCGGATCCTGGTCCACGACCCCGACCGCCCCCAGGCGCCGCCGCGCGAGGACCCGATCGTCGAGGAACTGCGGAACTCGCCGGTGCCCGGGCCCGGTTGGCTCCCGGGCCCGGCGCTCGGCTCCTTCCTCGCCGGGGCGACGGTGCTGCGCACCGACCTGTTCCGCGCCGTCGGCGGGTTCTCGCCGCGGCTCTGGCTGGGCGGCGAGGAGGAGCTGCTGGCCGCCGACCTCGCGGCCGCCGGCCACTGGCTGGTGTACGCCGACGGCCTGACGGTCCACCACCGGCCGTCCCCGGCCCGCGACGCGACGCTGCGGCGACGGCACGGGATCCGCAACACCCTCTGGTTCACCTGGCTGCGCCGTCCGCTGTGGCCCGCGGCGCGCCGCACCGCCTTCCTGGCCCGCACCGTGCCGCGGGACGCGGTGTCCCTGCGCGCCTTCGCCGAGGCGGCGGCGGGCCTGCCGTGGGTGGTGCGCGAACGGCGCACCGTGCCGCCCCGGGTCGAACGGGCGCTGCGGAGCCTGGAGGGGGCGCAGCGTGCCTCCCGGGCCCGCCGCTACGTCGGCTGAACCGGGGCTTCGTGCCCCGGAGGAGGCGCCGACCGCGCGAGCGGCAGCTCCGAGAGGGCAGCCAGCACGTCGGCCGGGCGGATGCGCAGCAGCCGGGCGTCCGGCCGCCGGCCATGGGCGTCGCCGGGCCGGGTCTCCCCGCCCTCGTACCGCCACAGGGCGAGGTGGCGGGGCACGGCCGGCGGCCCCCACAGCACCGGCGAGACCGGGCCGAACAGCGTCACCGAGGGCGTTCCGAGCGCGGTCGCCAGGTGGGCGATCCCGGTGTCCCCGCAGACCACTGCGCGCGCCTCGGCCACCAGCGCCGCCAGCAGGGGGAAGGGCAGGTCCGTGCCGCCGCCGAGGACGTCCCCCGGCGCCAGTCCGGCGCCGCGTGCGACTTCCTCGGCGAGGGCGCGTTCTCCCCGGCCGGCGGTGACCACCACCCGGTGGCCGTCCCCCCGCAGCGCCCGGGCCACCGCGGCGAACCGGCCGGGCGGCCACCGTCGGGCGGCCGCGTCGGCTCCGGGGTGGACGACCACGGCCCCGGGTGCGGGCGACGGGACGGCGGGCCGGGCGATGAGCAGGTCTCCGGCGTCCGCTCCGATGCCGTGGTGGCGCAGCAGGCGGCACCAGCGTTCGCGCTCGTGCTCGTCGTCGCGCCAGCGCGGGGCGCGGGCGTCGGCGTAGGCGATGAGGCGGGCGGGCCGCAGTCGTGCCAGGACGTCGCGGCTGGCCGGTCCGTTGCCGTGCAGGTCCACCGCGAGGTCGGGCGGTGGACCGTCCCAGGGCAGGCGGTGGGGCACCTCCCGGCTGGGGGCGTCGGTGGCCAGCAGCCGGTCCGCCGTGCCGGTGGCGGCGAGGGCGGGTGACAGCCGGGCCGGGGCTGCCAGGACCAGTTCGTGGCCGGGGTGGCGGCGGCGCAGGGCGCGCAGGGCGGGCACGCCGGTGAGCAGGTCGCCCAGCCCGAGCGCCCGCAGGACCAGGAGGGCGGGCCGCTCGGTCACGGGCGGGCCCGGACGGCGGCCCGTTCGGCGAGCGCCGTGGTGGAACGGCCGTCCAGGTAGGGCAGGACCAGCGCCTGGCCGCCCCATTCGGCCAGCACCCGGGCCTCGGGCAGGGATTCGGGACGGTAGTCGCCGCCCTTGACCCAGACGTCGGGGCGCAGGGTGCGCAGGACCTGTTCCGGGGTGTCCTCCTCGAACACCTGGATGGCGTCCACGCAGCCGAGGCCGGTGAGGACCCGGGTGCGGTCGCCCACCGGGTTGAGCGGGCGGCCCGGGCCCTTGAGGCGGCGCACCGAGTCGTCGGAGTTCAGGCAGACGATCAGGCAGTCGCCCAGGCGGGCGGCGGATTCCAGGAGGGAGACGTGGCCGGCGTGCAGCAGGTCGAAGCAGCCGCCCGCCGCCACGACCGTGCCGCCCCTGGCCCGGGTGGCCTCGGCGGTCCGGAGGGCGTCCGGCGGCGCGGTGGCGGGGGCGGTGGCCTCGTCCCACAGGGCCGGGTTGCCGGCGCCGCCGCGGGCCACGAAGTCCGCCGCCGCGGTGACCCCGGCGTGGACGGCCTCCTCGGGGATGGCGCCGGCCGCCAGCGCCGCGGTGGCAGCCGCCGCGAAGCAGTCGCCGGCTCCGCACGGGTCGCCGGTGGCCTCGTAGGGGGCCGGGAGCAGGATGGGGCTCTCGGTGCCCCGGCTGAGGAGCGCGCCCCGTCGCCCGAGGGTGACGGCCACCGAGGCGACGCGCCAGCGGTCGGCCAGCAGGGCTGCGCGGGCGGTGTGGTCGGGGAGCCCGTCGCCGGTCGGGCAGCCCGGGTCGAGGGCGGCGGCCCAGGCCCTCGCCTCGGCGGCGTTGGGGGTGGCCAGCCGCGCGCCGGGGACCGGCGGTCCGCCGCGCGGGTGCGGGTCCCAGACGAGCGGGACGTGCGCGGCGCCGGCCGTCAGCGGGGAGCGCAGCCGGTCGGCGACTCCCCGGCCGTAGTCGGCCACCAGGACGGCCGCGGCGCGGGCGAGCGCCTCGGCGGCGCGGTGGTCGGGGGGCCCGACGGTTCCGCCGCCGCGGTCGATGCGCAGCAGGGCGCGGCCGTCGACCCGCACGCGGGTCTTGACCGGGAGGTCGCCGGCCAGCGGCAGTTCCACGAGTCGTACGCGGCCGGTGAGGTGGCGGCGCAGGGTGCGGGCCGCCGGTCCGTCACCCAGGGCGGTGACCAGGACGACCTCGCGGCCGGTCCGCGCCATCAGGCCCGCGGCGAGGGCGGCGCCGCCGGGGCGGCTGCGCTCGACCGACACGTCGACCACGGGCACCGGGGCGTCCGGGGCCAGGCGGTCGGCGCGGCCGTCGACGTCGATGTCGAGCAGGCTGTCGCCGACCACCACCAGGGGGCCGTTCACGAGGCCCTCCCCGGCAGTCGGGGCAGGTCGCGGCCGGGCTCGGTGACCGGATCGTCCGAGTCCTGGCGGCGGTCGAGCGCGGCGTCGAAGGCTTCGCAGACCATGTGCAGGGCGGCCAGGTGGACCTCCTGCACGGTGGCGCTCTCCGGTGCCTCCACCGCCAGCGCCTCGTCCGCGCGCTCCGCCAGCGGGTTGGGTGCGGGGCCCGTCATCGCCCACACGCCCAGGCCCAGCGAGCGGGCGGTGTCGGCGGCCGCCAGCAGGTTGGGGCTGCGGCCCGAGGTGGACAGCAGGACGAGGACGTCACCGGCGCTGCCGTGCGCCTCGACCTGGCGGGCGAAGACCTCCTCGAAGCCGTAGTCGTTGCCGATGGCGGTGAGGCTGGAGGTCTCGGCGTGCAGGGAGATCGCCGAGTACGCGGCGCGCTCGCCCCGGTAGCGGCCCACCAGTTCCGCCGTCAGGTGCTGGGCCTGGGCGGCGCTGCCGCCGTTGCCGGCGGCGAGCAGGCGGCTGCCCGCGGGCAGCAGGCCGGCCAGCGCCTCGCCCCACCCGGTGAGCAGGGGCAGCTGGTGGGCGCGGAGGGCACCGATGGCGCTCTCCAGGGCCCGGCAGTGCCGGGCGGCCTGCTCCAGGTCGTCGGCGGCGTCGAAGAAGCCGGCGGTCATCGGGGGCCTCCTGTCGTGACCCGCGGAGCCCGGTTCGCGCCGCCCTTCCGGCCGGGCGGGTCGGTGCGGTCCAGCAGTTCCTCGTACACCTTCGCCGTGCAGGTGGCGACGGTGTGCCAGGTGTAGAAGGCGAGGACGCGGCGGCGCCCGGCCTCGCCGTAGGCGTGACGGGTCTTCGGGTCGGCCAGCAGGGCTTGCGCGGCGGCTGCCAGGGCCTCGGCGGAGGCGGGCGGCACGAGGGTGCCGGTGCGCCCGTCCGCGATGGTGTCGAGGTGCCCGCCGACGGCCGTGGCGACGACCGGCACGCCGCAGGCCATCGCCTCCAGCGGGACGATGCCGAAGGGCTCGTAGTGGGCGGGGCAGATCACCAGGTCGCTGCTGCGCAGCAGGGCGGGCATGTCCTCGGCGGGCACCGCGCCCAGCAGGACGAGCCGGTCGGCCACGCCGAGCCGGGCCGCGAGCGCGCGCAGGCGTCGCGCGTACGGGTCGGCGTCCAGCTCGTTGGCGGGCGGTCCGCCGGCCACCAGGAGTTCGGTGCCGGGCAGCCGGACCAGCGCCTCGACGGCGGTCTCCGCGCCCTTGCGGGGGACCATCCGGCCCACCATGAGCAGTCGGTGGCGCCCGCCGCGCGGCGCGCTCGGTCCGGTCGGGGTGAAGCGGGCCGGGTCGACGCCGCAGGGCACGACCCTGATCCGGTCGGCGGGAGCCCCGATTCCCAGGAGTTCGGCGACCTCGTCGCTGCAGGTGGCCACCAGCCGGTGGGCCGAGCAGGCGATGGCGGTCTCGATGGTCCGGCGGCCGGGCGGGCTGGTGTCGGCCGCCCCCTGGTGGCGGCGCTTGACCACGCCGAGTGCGTGGTAGGTCTGCACGACCGGGATGGCCAGGTCCCGGGCGCCGCGCAGTGCGGCCAGTCCGGACATCCAGAAGTGCGCGTGCACGATGTCGGGCGGACGGGCCCGCCAGTACCGCGCCAGCTCGTCCCCGAAGGCCGGCATGTACGGCAGCAGCTGGTCCTTGAGGAGCTGGCGCGCCGGGCCGGCCGGTACGTGGTGAACCAGGACGCCCGGGCGCAGCGGTACGTGTTCGGCGAGGTCGGCCCGGTCCCGCCGGGTGTGGACCACGACGCGGTGGCCGAGGTCGGCGAGGGCGCCGGCGAGCGCCGCGACGTGGACGTTCTGCCCGCCGGCGTCGACCCCGCCGAGGACGGCGAGGGGGCTGGCGTGTTCGGAGACCAGGTCGATGCTCAGGGGCGCGTTCAACGGGTCACCTCCTCGATCAGGCGGTCCCAGTCGGCGAGGAACCTCTTCAGGCCGTACCGCTCCAGGGCGGCCTGGCGGGCGCGCAGCCCGTCGTGGCTGGCCGCCGCCGGATCGGCCAGGTAGTGGCGCACCGCCTCCGCGAGTTCCCGGACGTCGGTGGAGAGCACGCCCGTTCCGGGCGGCACGGCGCGGACGACCTCGGTGGTGGCCAGGGCCACCACGGGCATGCCGAGGTGCATCGCCTCCAGCAGCGACAGGCCGAGGGAGGTCCACCGCACGGGGTGCAGGTAGAGCCGGCGCCGGGGCAGTTGGGCGTGCAGGGCGGCCTGGGGCAGTTCGGCCGTCCGGCAGCGGTCCGGTGGCAGACCGAGGTGGGCGGCGAGCCCGGTGGTCGCCATGCCGAAGACGTGGAGGGGGCCCTGCCGCGCGAACAGCGGCAGCAGGTCGGTCCCCGTCGTGCGGCCGCGGCGGACCGGCTCGTTGACCACGACGGCCGAGGCGGCCAGCTCTCCCGTGTAGCGGTACCCGGGGTCGACGACGCCGTGCTCGATGACGGTGGTCCGGGTGCTGCCGCAGTCCCAGAACAGGTCGTTGAAGTCGGTGACGTGGACGACGGTCAGGTCGTCCCGGTCGGCCATCGGGTGGCGGGTGTCCGGGATGTCGCCGTGCGGGCTGTTGTGCTCCAGGTAGACGGCCGGCAGGTCGCGGCCGGGCCGTCGGCCGAGCCACCGTTCGGCGAGCGCCGCTTCGTGCGGCCGCTGGAGCACCACCAGGTCGATGCCGGTCTCGCGCAGGCGCGCCGGCGGCACTTCCAGCACGGTGCGCGGCCAGTCGAAGGTCCGGGCGCGCCCGAGGCCGTCCGGTCCGCGGTCCTCCGTGACCGGTACGAGATAGGTGTGCGGTCCCTGGACGAACGCGGTCGTCCAGGAGCCGTGCACGTGCCACAGCAGGATGTTCATCGGGTCACCTCCGGGACGGCCGCTCGGTCGTGGTCGGCGGGGCCCGCAGGAGGTCGACGGCCGTGACGATCTCCTCCGCGGTGAGCGAGTCCAGGCACGGGTGGCCCGGGACCGGGCAGGTCCGGGCCCTGGTCCCGGCACAGGGGGCGTCCTGGCGTCCCAGCAGCACGTGCGGCACGCCGTACGGCCGCCAGCGGTGGGCCGGCACGACGGGCGCGAACAGGCAGGCCACGGGGGTGCCGACGGCGGCGGCGAGGTGGGCCGGACCGGTGTTCCCGGTGACGACGGCATCGGCGCCGGCGAGGACGCCCGCCAGTTCGGCGAGGCCGGTGCGCCCGCCGAGGTCGAGGGCGTCGGCGCCGGCCACCTCGGCCGTCAGCTCCTTCTCGGCCCGTCCGCCGGTCACCACCACCCGGTGGCCCGCGGCGGTCAGTGCCCGTACCGCGGCCGCGGCCAGGCGCGCACCGGGCGCCCTGGCGGGCACGGCGGCTCCCGGGTGCAGGACGACGTAGCGGCCGGGGCCGGTGAGGTGCCGCTGGTCGGGCGGCGGCAGGACGGCCAGCCGGCCGTCGTCGCCGGGCGGCAGGGGGAAGCCCGCGGCCCCGGCCAGGTCGAGGGCCGCCTCCGCTTCGTGGCGCCCCTCGCCGCGCCGGTGGCGCAGGTCCAGGAGCGAACCCGGGTAGTCCACGCTGTCCGCGGCGATGTGGGCCACGCCCGCCATCCGGAGCAGGAGCGCGGTCGGCAGGGCGCTCTGGTGGAAGGACGTCAGGACGAGGGCCCGCTCGATCGATCTGGAGGCGAGCGAGGACACCAGTTCCATGACGCCCCGGGCCGTCGCGGGGGGCGGGTCGAAGCCGGTCCAGGGCGAGTCCCAGACCACGACCTCGTCCACGCCCGGGAGCAGCCTGGCGGCGGGGGCGCCCTGCGGTCCGCAGAGCATCGCCACCCGCCGGGAGCCGTGGGCGGTGGCCCGGACGGCCGGGCCGGCCAGCAGGACGTCGCCGGCGCTGTCGAGCCTGACCACGAGGGTCGTCATGTGCCCTCCCGGTCGGTGCCGGGCCGGCCGTCGAGGACCAGCCGGACGGCGGCGGTCAGGTCGGCCGCGACGGTGCCGGCGTCCGCGACCTCCTCCGGCCGGGTGGCGGGCGTCGGTACGAGGATCGCCCGGGCGCCCGCCGCGCGGGCCGCTCCGACGTCGGCGCCGATGTCCCCGATGACGACCGTCCGGGCCGGCGGCACGCCGAGGCCTCGGCAGGCGGCCAGGACGAGGCCGGGCGCGGGCTTGCGGCACCCGCAGCCCTCGGACGGTCCGTGCGGGCAGACCGCCCAGATCCCGAACGGGCCGAGCAGGTCCTCGACCCGGGCCTGCACGGCCTCCACCTGCCGCCGGGTCAGCAGGCCGCGGGCCACGCCGGACTGGTTGCTGACGACGCCCAGCACCAGGCCCGCGGCCCGGAGCGCGGCCACCGCCCGAACGGCGCCGGGCACCGGCCGCACCAGGGCCGGGTCGCCGTTGTAGGGCACGTCCTCCACCAGCGTCCCGTCCCGGTCGAAGAGCACGGCGGCGGCCGCGGGAGCCCCGCCCGGCCGGGGGCTCGCGGGGAAGATCCAGGGCTCGGCGGACCGCGCCCCGCCGTGCGGCGGGCGCGCGACGGCCGGTGCCCGGCCGGTGGCGGAGGTCATGAGGATGCCTCCCGCTCCACCGGCCGGGCCGTCCGCCCCACCTGCGGCTCGGCGGGCGCCACGCCGGGATCCGGCGCGTACCAGGGCTCGGCCGCGCGGTGGCGCAGCAGGCCCCGGAGCCGGTGCCGGCAGGCGGCCGGCGGGATGAGCACGCTGGTCAGCAGCATCGTGGCGACTTCCTCCCCGGTGCCCGGGCCGGGCAGGATTCGGGCGGCGGCGAACTGCGCCGTGCCGGCCAGCCACAGCGCGGCGAGGGCCGCGGCGGCACGCGGTCGACCGGCGGCGGCGGCTCCGAGCGCGGTGACCGCCGCGGCGGTCACCGCCACGTGGGCGGGGAAGCGTCCGCGGGGCGCCTGGGCCCGTTCCCACCAGCGCGGCCCGTGCAGCCGGTTCATCAGGACGTCGTCGGCGTTGCCGGCCTGCTGGCGCAGCGAGACCCAGCGGTCCGCCGGGCGCACCGGGTGGGTGGTGCGGCGGTTGCCCGTCTCCAGCCGCCAGCCGGCGTCCAGTACCCGCAGGGCCAGGTCCGCGTCCTCCCGGAAGGCCCGGCGGAAGCGTTCGTCGAAGCCGCCGACCTGCACCAGCACCGCCCTCCGGTAGGCCATGTCGGCGGTGATCCACCGGGAGCGGGCCAGACCCGCCGTGCCGCGTTCCCAGTCGGTGGGCCGTCGCCCGACGGGCAGGGGCACCTCGATGCGCCCCTGGACGCCGCCGGTCGTGGGGTGCGCGGCGGCCAGGTCGGCCACCAGGTCCCGCGGCCAGGTCGGGCCGGGAACGGTGTCGTCGTCCAGGAAGGCGACCCAGGGCTGGGAGACGCTTCGCCACCCGGTGTTGCGGGCCGCCGCCGGGCCGTTGCCGCCGCCGGGCAGGACGGTCAGCCGGTCCCGCAGCGCCGGTGGCACCTCGACGGCCAGCGGCCCGCAGTCGGTCAGCGGGCGGTCGTCGACCAGCACGACCTGTTCCGGCGGCGGCCCCTGGCCGTCCGCCAGCGCCCGGAGGCAGGCGGTCAGGCTGGGCCTGCCGAGCGTCGGGACGACCACCGCGTAGGCGGTCGGGCCGCCACTCACCGCGCTCCCTCCCCGGGCCGGGCCGGGTCGGCGAACATCCGGCCGCGCCGGACCACGAAGGGGCCGAGCGCCAGCAGGTCGACCGGGGAGGAGCCGAAGCACTCCAGGGCGTCGCGCACGTCGTCGACCATCGGCCGGCCGGCCGTGTTGAGGCTGGTGTTCACCACCACCGGCAGCCCGGTGAGCAGTTCGAACTCCTCCAGCATCCGGGCCGTGAGCGGGTCGGCGGCCCGGTCGACGGTCTGGATCCGCGCGGTGCCGTCCACGTGGACGACGGCGGGGATCCTGTCGCGCCATTCGGCGGTGACCCGGTGCACGAAGAGCATGTACGGACTGGGCAGGGGCCCCTCGAAGATCTTGGCGGCCCGGTCGGCGAGCACCATCGGGGCGACGGGTCTGAACTGCTCGCGCCCCTTCACGTCGTTCAGCCGCTCCAGGTTGGCCGACCGGCCGGGGTGGGCGAGCAGCGAGCGGTGGCCCAGTGCCCGGGGCCCGAACTCGGACCGGCCCTGGAACCACGCCACGATCCCGTCCTCGGCGAGCGCCGCGGCCACCTCGGCCGCCACGTCGCCCGGCCGCTCGTACGGGACGCGGGCGCGGCGCAGCCACGCCTCCACCTCCGCGTCCGACCAGCCCCGGCCGAGGTCGACGCCGGGCATCGGGAGCGGCTGGTCACCGCCCGCGGCGGCCAGCTGGAGGGCCGCGCCGAGCGCGGTTCCCGCGTCTCCGGCGGCGGGCTGCACCCAGACCCGGTCGAAGGGGCCCTCGGCCGCGATCCTGGAGTTGGCCACGCAGTTCAGCGCCACGCCGCCGGCCAGTGTCAGCAGGCGGTCCCCGGTTCGGCCGTGCAGCCAGCGGGCCAGGTCGAGCAGGACCTCCTCCAGCACGCGCTGCGTGGAGGCGGCGAGGTCGGCGTGCAGCGGGGTCCACTCCTGGCCGGGGGCGAGCGCCGGGGCGAGTTCCGTCCACGGCACGGCACTCGCGTGGAAGCCGCCGTCACCCGTCGGGTAGACGTGCCGGCGCAGCACGTCGGCCATCCTCGGGGTCCCGTACGAGGCCATCGCCATGACCTTGTACTCGTCCGAGGACCGCAGGAAGCCCAGGTGCTGGGTGAGCTCCTCGTACACCAGCCCCATCGAGTGGGGCAGCCGCTGGCCGGCCAGCGGTTCCAGGCGGGTGCCGACCCGCCGGGCCGCGAGGTGGGAGGTGGCCTCCCCCCGGCCGTCCAGGACCAGGACGGAACAGGGGTCGGTGGCGCCGTCGGCGGCGTACGCGGCGGAGGCCGCGTGGGCGACGTGGTGCGGGACGAAGCGGACCCTGGCCGGGTCCAGACCCGGCAGCGCCTCGGCGAGGAAGCCGGGCGCCTCGTGGGCGTACCGCAGCCGCAGGTGGTCCCAGGGGTCGTCCAGGCCCATGGCGTCGGCCGGGCGGGCCAGCGCGGGGTCGAAGGAGTAGCCGACGAGGTCGAGGTCGGCGGGCGTCAGTCCGGCGTGCGCCAGGCACCAGCGGGCGGCCTGGACCGGCAGTTCCCAGGCCGAGAAGGGCAGCGGGCGCTTGCCGTGTTTGCGGCGGCTGAACCGTTCCTCCTCGGCGGCGGCCACCGTACGGCCGTCGATGACCAGAGCGGCTGCCGGGTCGTGGAACAGGGCGTTGATTCCGAGCACGCGCATGGCGTGTGACCTCCTCGATTCGACCGGCGACGGGACACCGTTCACCGGGTGCGTCGGTGTCAGGCCTCCGGGTGGGCGCGGAACCACTCGATCGTGGCGGCCAGTCCCTCGCGGGCCTGCGTCGTCGGCTCCCAGCGGAGCTTGTCGCGGGCCATCGTGATGTCGGGGCGCCGCACCGCGGGGTCGTCGGTCGGCCGGGCCACGAACTGCACGGTGGAGGACGAGTCCGTGAGCTCGACGATCAGGTGCGCCAGTTCCACCATCGTGAACTCGACGTCGTTGCCGATGTTCACCGGGCCGGCCAGGTCGGAGCGGGCCATCGCCAGGATGCCCTCGACCGTGTCGGTGACGTAGGTGAGCGATCTGGTCTGGGTGCCGTCGCCGGTGACGGTGAGCGGCTCCCCGGACAGCGCCTGGCGGATGAAGGTGGGCACCGCCCGTCCGTCGTGGGAGCGCATCCGCGGGCCGTAGGTGTTGAACAGCCGGACGATCGCGGTGTTCACGCCGAGGGCGCCGGCCTCGGCGGTGGTGAGCGCCTCGGCGAACCGTTTCGCCTCGTCGTACACGCTGCGCGGGCCGACCGGGTTGACGTTGCCCCAGTAGCTCTCCACCTGCGGGTGCTGGAGGGGATCGCCGTACACCTCGGAGGTGGACGTGAGCAGGAACCTGGCGCCGTTCCGGCGGGCGAGCTCCAGGGCGTTGCGGGTGCCCAGGCTGCCCGCGTCCAGCGTGTGCAGCGGCAGGCGCAGGTAGTCGGCGGGCGAGGCGGGCGAAGCCAGGTGGAACACGTGGTCGACGTGCCCGTCGACGTCTAGTCCTTCTCCGACGTCGGCCTCCCGCAGCTCGAAGCCGGGGCTCCCCGCCAGGTGGGCCACGTTGGCCGCGGACCCGGTGCAGAAGTCGTCGACGCAGGTGACCCGGTACCCGTGCGCGACCAGTGCGGTGCACAGGTGGGAGCCGACGAAACCGGCCCCGCCGGTGACCACGGCGTGAAGGCGTTCTCCAGGACGGGAAGTCATCCGTTCCTCCTCGGTGCTCGGCCGGCGCGTCGGCACTCCGCCCAGCCTCTCCACCGCCGGGGGGTCCCGCGACAGATGGGGCGCGCCGCGGGGCCGCTGCCCCGCGGCGGGGCCCGTCGATTCCGCTGGTGCGACCGGCCCCGGCGCGGTCGGGTACCCGGAACGGACCGGTTCACCCGTTCGAAGGTCATCGGCCGTTCGAGGGCCGTCCGCACGGTTCCAACCCGGCCGCGGCCCGCCGAGTCGGTGTGAGCAACCCCACCGCCACGAGGAACCTGCAGGTCAGCGGGCGTGCTGCCAGGCCGTGGCGGTCGATGTGAGCCAGCTGACGTTTGCGATCGCGCCCCGGCCGCCGAGCATGGATTTACCGCCGGACGCCTGGTCGCCCCGGTGGCACCGGCTCACGCACCGGCGACGCCTGCCCGGATCGAGCCCGGCCCTTCCCGCGTACCCCTCGATCCGGTTGTGAAAGTGCTGCCCAGAATCACCGCACCGTCGCGCGCCCGGCGCGTTCTCGTCCCCTCCCCCCGCAAGGGCCCGGGCTCCGCCCTGCCCGTGGCGCGTTCGGCGGAGACCGGACCGGAAGCCTCCCGCGCGCCCTGGCGTTCGCTGCGCCACCGGAGCATGCGCTGGTGGTCGATGGCCAACCTGGTCTCCAACGCCGGGGCCTGGATGCAACTGACCGTCCAGAACCTCCTGGTCCTCCAGTTGACCGGATCGGCCGCGGTCACCGGTCTGTCGCTCGCCCTCCAGGTGGCGCCCGGACTGCTGCTGGGCCTGGCCGGCGGAGCGGCGGTCGACCGGTGGCCCCGCAAGACCACCGCCGCCGTGAGCCAGGCGGCCCTGGCCGTGATCGCCCTCGGCACGGCGGCGCTGGTGGCGCTGGGCGCGCTCAGCGTTCCCGTCCTCCTGGTGCTGGCGGTGCTCACCGGGCTGATCGCCACCATCGAGTCCCCGGCCTGCGCCCTGCTCGGCAACGACCTCGTCCCCCGTGAGGACGTGCCCTCGGCGATCGCGGTGGGCTCGGTGGTGCACAGCGTCGGACGCCTGGCGGGCACCGCCCTCGCCGGGGTCGTGGTCGGCCTGTTCGGGATGGGGAGCGCCTACCTGGCCAACGGCCTGTCCTTCGTCGTGGTGGCGCTGGTCATTCCGTTCCTGCGGCCGGCGGCGGGCGCGGCGCCGGCCGACGGACCGGAGCCGGACACCGACCGCCAGGGCGTCCGGGCCGGCGTCGCGTTCTTCGTCGGCCGGCGCCGCCTGGTCGCGGTGGCCTGCCTCACCGGCCTCGGCTCGATGCTCGGCCGCAACTACGGCCTCACCCTCGCCGCCCTGGTGAGCGGGGCACTGCACGGCGGGGCCCGGGAGTACGGTCTGATCGCCACCGTGCTGGCCGTCGGCGGCACGGTCGGCGCGGTGATCGCGGGTCGGCTGCGCAACCCCTCGGTGCGGCTGGTGGCGGTCCTGACGGCGGCCGGGGGGCTCCTCCAGTGCCTCGCGGCGCTCTCGCCCACCCTTCTCCTGCTCGCCCTGCTGGTCGTACCCATGGCCGTCCTGGAGTCGCTCAGCGACACGGCCGTGTCCACGATCCTCCAGACCGACCCGCCCGCCCACCTCCGCGGACGGGTCCTGGGCGCCTGGCGCAGCGTCAGCACGCTCTGGGGCCTGGCCGGCCCGCCGCTGCTGGGTGCCTCGATCCAGCTGCTCGGCGCGCGGGGCGCGCTGCTGGCCGGGGGGCTGCTGGTCAGCGGAGCGGTGGGCGGGGGCTCCGTGCTGAGCCGCCGGTCCACCGCCGGGCCGGCCGTCGACGGGGTCGGCGGCGCGGTCGGCGGCGCGCTCGGCAGCACGGAGCGGCTCGTCGCGGCGGCGTGATCCGCTGCCTCAGTCCAGGGCGGTGATCCGGTTGCCGAGCGTTCCGAGCCCCTCGATCGAGCACTCGACGACGTCGCCGGGCGTCAGGTAGCCCGGCGGGTCGGCGGCGAAGCCCGTACCGGCCGGAGTGCCGGTCAGGATGAGGTCGCCGGGCTCCAGCGGGACGATCCGGGAGATCGCGGCGATGGTCTCCGGGACCGAGAACACCATCCGGTCGGTACTGGAGACCTGCCGGGGCACGCCGTTGACGCTGAGCGCGATCGCCAGGTCGTGCGGGTCCGGGACCTCGTCGGCCGTGGTGATCCAGGGGCCCAGGGGGCAGCTGCCGGGCAGGCTCTTCGACAGGTAGTACTGCTTGTGCCGGGTCTGGAGGTCGCGCGCGGTGATGTCGTTGGCCACGCAGTAGCCGAAGACGTGGTCCAGCGCGCCGTCCTCGTCGACCCGCCAGGCGCGGCGGCCGATCACCACGGCGAGTTCGACCTCCCAGTCGATCTCCCGGGAGATCGAGAAGTCGATGCCGACGGGCCCGACGGGCGCGGCCACGCAGCGGCGGTCCTTGGTGAACACCACCGGGTGCCGGGGCCTGCGGTACTCCCGGCCGGCCGCGCGGTAGGCCTCCTCGCCATGGTCGGTGTAGTTCAGCCCCAGGGCGAACAGGTTGTTCGCCGGACGCGGCAGTGGCGCCAGCAGGTCGACCTCGTCGAGGGGCAGTCGCGGGCCGCGGCCGGCCCGCTCGGCGAACTCCGCCCAGGCCTCGGGCCCGGCCGGGAGCAGCTCGGCCAGGCCGACCGGCCTCCGGCCGTCCGCCGCGGGCAGCGCCAGGGTGCCGCCCTCCGGGTCGACCAGCGCGAGTCTCTCCGCGCCACCGGTCCGGACGGTCGCAACGCGCATCGTTCACTCCTTCTCGAACTGGGCGGGGCCGGTCACGCCCCGCCGACCGGTGTACGGCCGGCGGGCGTGACCGTGGGGTGCGTAGGTGCCGGGTTCAGTCGAGGCTCAGTCGAGCAGCCGGTCCAGGTGCTGGGCGACCGTGCCGCGCAGCACCTCCGAGGCTCCACCGGCCATGGTGAGCATCCGGGCGTCCCGCATCAGCCGGACCAGCGGCATCTTGTCCGACAGTCCGTTGGCGCCGCACACCTGGGCGGCGGCATTGGTGACCCGCTGCGCCAGCTCGCCCGTCACGTACTTGGCCATCGCGCTCGGCGCGCCGGTCTCGTCCCCGCCGGCCCACTCGCCCGCGGCCCAGTCGATGAGCGACTGCGCGGCCCGCAGCTCACCGACCAGCGGAGCCAGCGTGGACTGCATCGCCAGGTGGCCCGGCGAACCGGCCGGAAGACGGGCGTTGGCGTAGTCGAAGGCCGTGCGCAGCGCGCTCTTCGAAAGCCCCAGGCAAATCGCCGACTGGCCGAGCCGCTTTCCGTTGTAGTGGCGCATGATTCTACGCAGCGAAGTCCGGTCGAAACCGAGCACCACCTGTTCGACGGGTACGAACACATCGTGGTACCGGACGTGGAATTCGCCGAGCCCGCGCAGGCCCAGCTTCTCCTTCCGGTCGTCGATCTCGACCGTCCCGTCGCCGGCGCCGAGCTTGCTCCGGTCCACCAGGAAGAGGCCGACCTCGCGCGATTCGGCGGCCGGCTTGGCGACCACGAAATGCACCTTCCGGCGGGCCGCGCCGGTGATCCAGTCCTTCTCGCCGCTGATCCGGTAGCCGCCCTCGACCGGGGTCGCCACCGTGGTGAACCGGGCGACGTTCGACCCGGTCTGCGGCTCGCTCATCGCGAAGGCGGCCTGCTTCTCACCGGTGCGGATCGCTTCGAGGTAGTGGTCGCGCAGGTCGGAGCCCGCGTACTCGCGCAACATCCCGACCTGGCCCAGGTTCTGGTCCATCACCGCCTTGGCGACGGCGGGCGAGACCCGGGCCAGCTCCTCCAGCACGTCGAGCAGGAAGCGCACCCGCCCGGGGCCGCCGTGCGGCTGGTCGGCCCGGTAGCCGAGGGAGTTGGCGAACAGCCCCTGCCGGGCGATCTCGGCGAACAGTTCGGTGCCGATCTCGTCACTGCGGTCGATCGGTCCGGCCAGTGGGGCGATGCGCTCCCGGGCGAAGCGGCGGACGTTTTCCAGAAAGGCCGCCCCGCCGGTTCCGACGGGTTCGGCGATGGGGTCAGCGGCGGAGGGACGCTGCTGAACGGCTAACGGAGTCATGGATTTTGCCCTTTCCTCGGAGGAGAGGTTGCAGGCGCGCACCGATCGCACATCACGGTGCGAGCGGAATCGACGATGCCACTCTCCCGGGTCCGCCATGTTACCGACAAGTAAACTGTCCAGCCGGTACCGGTGGTGTACGTCACAGTCCCGCATTCCGCTGATTCTGCGTCAACTAACGTTCTGGTTCCGGAAGATGTGCACTCGGCACACGCTGTCCACGCGCCCCCCGGGAAAGGGCATGCCGATGACCTTGACGTTCACCAACCTCCTCGTACTGATACTCATGGGCGCCGCAGCGGGCGGCGTCGGCGCACTGACCGGGATCGGCGGCGGTGCGGTCGTCGTGCCGGTCCTGGTGCTCGGCTACGGCGTCTCGTTCCGCTCCGCGGTGGCCGTCTCGCTGGCCGCCGTCACCACCAACTCGGCCACCGGCTCCGCCGCCTATCTGCGCCAGGGCCTGACCCACAAACGCCTGGCGTTCAGCCTGGAGGTGACCACCACCGTCGGCGGCATCGCCGGAAGCCTGGTCACCGCCTTCATCCCGCGCCCGCTCCTGGAGGGCGTGTTCGGCATCAGCCAGTTCCTCTCCGCCGAACTCACCCGACGGCGCAAGCGACTCCCCGCCCCCGAGAGCGGGTCGGCGCCCGCCGGCACCCCGCCGGACGCGCTCGCCCGGCACGGACTGCGGGCCCTGGAGGGCCGCGGGGCACTGACCGGCCTGGTCGCGGACGAGACCGACGGCACCCCACGCTCCTACCGGGCCCGGCGCCCGCTCCTCGGCGCCGGCGCCTCCATGGCGGCCGGGATGCTCTCCGGGATGCTGGGCATCGGCGGCGGCTTCCTCAAGGTGCCCGCGATGACGGTGGGCATGGGCGTTCCCGTCCGGGTGGCCACCGCCACCAGCCAGTTCATGATCGGCATCACCGCGGTGGCCAGCTTCGTGGTCTACTTCGCGGCCGGCGTGGTGCAGCCCCTGCTGGTCGCCCCGATCGTGCTCGGCATCACCACCGGGTCACTGCTCGGCTCCCGGCTCTCCGGCCGGCTCTCGGTGGGCACCATCGAAGCCGTCTACACCACCGTGGTGCTCGCTTCCGGCCTCTCCTTCCTGCTCGGCGCCTTCGGAGTGATCGATGTCTGAACTGCCCACCGAACTGCCCACCGACGGGGCCGTCCCCGCCACCGCCCCGGAGTCCGGGCCCGCGACCGGTCCGGCCCCGGACGCCCTCGCCGAGGAGGCGCGAACCAACCGGCTCACCGCCACCGTGCTGCTCGCCGCCAGCGCCCTCGCCCTGGCCCTGGTCCTGGCCGGTCTGATCGCCGCACTGGCCGCCGGCGACCGCACCGCCCGTCCGCTCGCCCTCGCCGACCTCGCCTCCCAGCACGGCACGGGGCCCCTACTGCTCGGCCTCGGCCTCCTCGCCCTGTCCGCCGCCCCGGCCCTGGGCATCCTGGTCACCGTCGCCCGCTGGCTCCGCACCGGCGACCGGCGCCACGCCCTGCTGGCCGCGTTCGTGGTCGCCCTGCTCCTGGGCGGCGCCCTGCTCGGCTGACGGTGACGCGCTCCGGGAGCCCCGTCCGGCGCGGGAGGGCGCACCGCGACCCGGTCGGGGATCCGCCGGTCCAGTAGGGTGCGCGCCGACATCGAAGAGCGTCGAAGGGCACGGATCCATGGGTACATCGGCACAGGCGACCGGGCCGGAGGAGCTGCGGAGGCACCTGGGCGTGTTCGACGCCGTGGTGATCGGGCTGGGGTCGATGATCGGCGCCGGTGTCTTCGCCGCGCTCGCGCCCGCCGCCGGGGCCGCCGGGTCGGGGCTGCTGGTCGGGCTGGCCCTGGCCGGAGTGGTGGCGTACTGCAACGCGACGTCCTCGGCCCGGCTGGCCGCCCGCTATCCGCAGTCGGGCGGCACCTACGTCTACGGCCGCGAGCGGCTGGGCGAGCTCTGGGGCTACCTCGCCGGGTGGGGCTTCGTCGTCGGGAAGACCGCCTCGTGCGCGGCGATGGCCCTCACCGTCGGCTCGTACGTGTGGCCGCAGCAGGCGCACGCGGTGGCGGTCGCGGCGGTGGTGGCGCTGACGGCGGTGAACTACGTCGGGGTGCAGAAGGCCGCCTGGCTCACCCGGGTGATCGTGGCCGTGGTGCTGGCGGTGCTGGCGGCGGTCGTCGTCGCCTGTCCGACCGGCGGCGGCGCCGATGCCGGCCGCTGGGCGGTCGGTGCGGACGCCGGTTTCCACGGCGTGCTCCAGGCGGCGGGCCTGCTGTTCTTCGCCTTCGCCGGGTACGCGCGGATCGCCACCCTCGGCGAGGAGGTCCGCGATCCGCAGCGGACCATCCCCCGCGCGATTCCGCTGGCGCTCGGCATCACCCTGGCCGTCTACGCCGCCGTCGCGCTCGCCGTCCTGGCCGTCCTCGGCCCCGAGCGCCTGGCCCACGCCACCGCCCCGCTCGCGGACGCCGTCCGGGCCGCCGGGGTGCCCGGCCTGGCCCCGGTGGTACGGGTCGGCGCGGCCGTGGCCGCGCTCGGCTCACTGCTGGCTCTGATCCTCGGCGTCTCCCGCACCACCCTGGCGATGGCCCGTGACCGCCACCTGCCGCCGGGGCTCGCGGCCGTCCACCCGCGCTTCGCCGTGCCGCACCGCGCCGAGCTCACCGTCGGCGCCGTCGTCGCCGTGGTCGCGGCCGTCGGTGACGTCCGCGGCGCGATCGGCTTCTCGTCGTTCGGGGTGCTCGCCTACTACGCCGTCGCCAACGCCTCCGCCTGGACGCTCACCGCCGAGGAGGGGCGGCCGCCGCGCGGCGTGCCCCTTATCGGTCTGGCCGGCTGCCTGGTCCTGGCCTTCGCCCTGCCCGCCGCGTCGGTCCTGTGGGGCGTCGTGGTGCTGGCCCTCGGCGCCGCCGCCTACGGCGTGCGCCGTGCGGGCGGGAGCGGCTGACCAGCGGTCAGGCCCTCCCGCCCGGTCCGGCGGGCCGGTCGGCTGCCAGGACGGGACGCACCCTGCGGCGTCCGCCCGCTCCGAACGGGCTTCGCGGCGCTGCGGCCCCGGTGACGCCCCGAGGGCGAACCGCCCCAGGGCGGGTCCACCGGCGGCAAGGGCTCCCGCACCGGGGCGGCTCAGCTCACCAGGTGACCGGCACGGCCGCAGCCGTGATGGCCATCCGGTTGGGGTGCCAGGGCACTTCGGCCGCCGGGACGGCCGGCCGCAGGCCGGGGAAGCGCTGGGGCAGCACCCGGAAGGCGATGTCGGACTGCCGGCGCACCAGGTGGGCGCCGGGGCAGTGGTGACGGCCGTGGCCGAAGCGCAGATGGGGGTTGGGCGAGCGGCCCGGCTCGAACCGCCCGGCGTCGGCGAACGCCCCGGGGTCGAAGTCGGCCGCGTCCAGCGAGAGCAGGCCCAGGTGACCGGCCTTGACCCGCGCCCCGCCGAGGGAGGTGTCGCGGGTGACGAAGCGCGGGATGGCGTTGCCGAGGACGACGCTGCACCGCAGCAGATCCTCCACGTACCGGGGCGTCTCCTCGGGCCTCTCCCGCAGCGCGGCCATCGCCTCGGGGTGCTGGAGCAGGTTGAACGCGGCGACGCCCAGGAAGCTCGCGAAGTCCTCGTAGCCGCTGACGAACAGCACGGCGACGATGTTGGACAACTGCCGTTCGTCCAGCCCCCGGTGGGCGTCGTTCAGATCGGCGAGCCGGTCGGCGAGACCGCGCGGGCGCCCGGGGGTGCGGGCGGCCATGAAGGCCGCCATGTGGGCGCGGATCTCCTCCCAGTTGGCGGCGAGCTCCGCGTCGGAGTACGTCGCCATGGTGAGGTCCTTGTCGGCGCGCTCGGCGAGCCACTCGCGGTCCTCGAAGGGCAGCCCGAGCAGCCGGCACAGGCACTGCGCGGCGATCCACTCGACGAAGTGCCGCTGGAGGTCGCCCGGCGCGCCCTCGGCGGCCATCCGCTCCAGGCCCTCCGAGGTCACCCCGGCGACCCAGTCGGCGGGCAGCTCGGGCTGGTTGCGGCCGAGCGCCGCGAGCACCGGTGGTTCATGGCGTCCAGCAGTTCGGGTGCCAGGATCGGGGCGTCCTGGGTCGGGCTGTCGGCCTCGCCGAGTACGGAGCGGGCGAAGGCGCGGTCGCGCAGGACGTCGCGGGCCAGCTCGTAGCCGGTGACCAGCCACGCCTCACCGCCGGAGCTGGTCCTCACCCGGGCGACCGGGCAGCGGCTGCGCAGTTCGTCCAGTTCGGGGGCTAGGCGGTCGCCGTCGGTGCTGAACGGGTAGCGGGGCAGCGGGTGGTCACCGGCGGTGTCGTCGGTGGCGGTGGGAGCCTGGGGTGCGCTCACGTGGCGCGGTCCTTTCTGGGCGGATTCGGAGGTGTCGGGCAGCGACGCCGTCGTCACCAGCGCACGGGCAGCCTGGCAGGGGCGCGCAGCGGGGTGGTCTCGTCCCAGGGCAGCGACTCGGCGGGCTCGGCGAGTTCGATGCCGGGCAGCTCCTCCAGCAGCACCTGGATCACGACGGCCAGTTGCATCCGGGTCAGGTGTGCGCCGGTGCAGGCGTGCGGGCCGTGGCCGAAGGCGAGGTGCGGGTTGGGCGTGCGGGCGAGGTCGGTGAACGCCTTGGGGTCGCGGTTGGCGGAGGCGGGCACCGGGACGACGGCGTCGCCGGCCCGGATCCGCTGGCCGTGGAGGGTGAAGTCCTCCTCCGCGACCAGGATGTTGGTCGCGTTCATCAGGGGGACGTGGCGCAGCAGTTCGTCCACCGCCGTGGGGATTCCGGCGGGGCGCTCGCGCAGCCGGTGGAGCTGGTCGGGGTGGGTGAGGAGGGTGAGCAGGGCGTTGCCGGTGTGCTGCATGTTGGTCTTGTAGCCGGCTATCAGCATGGCGACGACGAAGCTGGCCACGTCGTCCCTGGTCAGCTCGGCGCCGGGGCGGCGGCTCTCGGCGAGGAGCATGCGGATGTGGTCCTCCTCGCCGTCCTCCGCCTCCTTGCGGGTGATCAGTTCCGGGGCGTAGTCCTGGAGGGCGTGCAGGGCGGCGAGGATCTCGTCCCTGCTCAGCCCGGCGGCGCCGATCAGGGTGAGGGTGTGCGGGAGGTAGCGGTCGCGTCCTGGTGCGGGAGGCCGATGGTCTCGCACAGCACCCGCAGCGGCAGCGGTTCGACGTACGCGGCGACCAGGTCGGCCGTGCGGTCGGGCGCGGCGTCCGTCATCGCGTCGATCAGCTCCTGTGCGATGGCGCGGATGCGGGGCCGCATGAACTCCAGGCGTCCGCGGCCGAACAGCGGCAGGACGACTCGGCGGACGCGTTCGTGGTGCTCGCCGGTCATCTCCAGGAAGGTCGGCAGGCAGGGCGGCGGCGCGTCGTCGCCCTCGACGGGCGGCCAGGCGGACAGCAGGGGGCCGGACCAGCCTCGGGTCGGCGAAGGCGGCGCGGGCGTCCTCGTAGCGGCTGAGCAGCCATGGGGCGGCCGGTGGTGCCGGAGGTGACGGCGACGTAGGCGCAGTCGGTGGCCTCGGCCAGGACTCCGGCGGCCCTGACGGGCCCGGGGGACGCGTCGTCGACGACCGGGACGCTCACCCGCAGTCCGCGCACCCGGCGTTCGGCGCCGGGCAGGGTGACGGCGGCGCGCAGTCCGGCGTCCTCGGCCATGGCGCGCAGTCGGACCGGGGCAGGTCGTCGTCGAGCGGCACGTACGCGCAGCCGGCCTTGAGGATGCCCAGCAGCGCTGTCAGCGCCTCCGGGGAGCGGCCGCGTCATTGGTCCTTCTCGGGAGGGTCGGCTGCGACCCCGGCTGCGGCGGCGGTGCCGCGCCGCGCCGTGCGTGGTCTGCCGACGGCAGGCCCGGTCAGCCGGCGGTGTCGGCGGCCGGGTCGGCGGGGTCGGTGAAGTCGGCGGCGAAGGCCGCGAAGTCGGCGGTGCGCCAGCGCTGGGGGCGCAGCCGGAACAGGATGTCGTCCTTGAGCTGGTCGGCGGTGGCGTCGAGGTAGCCGCGGGCCTCGTCGGGCTGCAGGTAGCGGTGCGCCAGCGCGTCCCGGACGGCCGGCGGCACCGGGTCCTCGACGGCGACGACGGGCCCCTCGACGCTCACGTACCGGTAGGGCCGCCGCTCGTCCTGCACGCAGAGGCTGAACCGGCCGGCGGCGCGCAGCAGTCGGCCCTTGACCGTCTCGCGGCCCGTCTGGACGAGGACCTCGCCGCCGGGCTCGTACCCGTACCAGACCGGCACGCTCAGCGGCGCCCGGTCGCCTTCTCTGGGATCCGCGACGCTCAGGACCCCGACCCGCCGGTCGGCGAGGAAGATCTCCCGGTCGTGCCGTGACATGGCGGGCAGCATCAGTCAATCCCCTTCGTCGGTACGGATGTCGATGTCAGCGGTGGTTCCGGGCGCGCCTTGCCCGCGGCGGGCGGCGCGCCGGCTGCTGGGGGGACGGGACGACGGCCGCCCGCCGGGTGGCGCCGGCACCGGTGCGGCGGGAGGCCGCAGGTGCGCCCCGGTCGGGCCCTGGTTCGTCTCCGCGGGAACAGCATGACGCTCTTGGCACGTACAGTGACGGAGAGATCTACAGTCGTGACCATGTCATTCACTGCCTGAATCCGACCGTCCGCGAACGACCCGCCGCGCCGGTTGCCGGAACCGCCGAACCGGCCGTCAGGGGCCCGACCGCGACCAGGACGAGGATCCGTTCGATGAGGCCGTCCGCGGCCCCGGCTCAGCGCGCGACGGAGCGGACCAGCAGGAGCGCGATGTCGTCCGTGCGGTGTTCCGTGTGGCCGGCGCGGCCGAGGAGGGCGTCGGCCAGCCCGGCGAGGGGTTGGGCGCCGTGGCGGGCGAGGGTGGCCGTGAGGTCGGCCAGCGCCCGGTCGAGGTCGGCGCCGGGCGTGTCGACCAGGCCGTCGGTGTACAGGGCCAGGGTGGTGCCGACCGGCAGGGGGAGGCGCAGCTGCGGGTACTCGGCGGCGGGGTCGACGTTCAGGACCAGGCCGACGGGCGGCTCCACGACCTCCGCCAGGCCGTCCGGGCGGTAGAGCAGGGGTACGGGATGGCCGGCGGTGGCCAGGCCGGCCTCGCGGGCGGCGAGGTCGACGCAGAGGTAGGTGCAGCTGGCCAGGAGCGTCGTGTCCAGGTCGACCAGCAGGCGGTTGGTGCGGGCCAGCACGGTGCTCGGGTCGGCGTCGGCCGCGGCGAAGGCTCGCACGGCGGTGCGCACCTGGCCCATCAGCGCGGCGGCGTTGACGTTGTGGCCCTGGACGTCGCCGATGACGATGGCCACGCTGTCCGGCCCCACCTGCATGAGGTCGTAGAAGTCGCCCCCGACGTCCATGCCCTCGGTGCACGGCAGGTAGCGGGCGCTGACCTCCAGGCCGGGGACCACGGGCAGCACGTGGGGCAGCAGGCTCTCCTGGAGGCCCTGGGCGAGTCCGAGTTTGGTGTCGTACAGCCGGGCCCGGTCCAGAGCCTGGGCGACCAGGCCGCCCAGCGAGGTGAGGACGGCACGCTCCTCCACGTCGAAGTGGTGCGGTTCGGCGAAGGCCAGCACACAGGTGCCGATCAGCCTCCGCGAGGTCACCAGCGGCAGGTAGGCCCAGGCGGCCATCCCGTCCTGGGTCTCGGGGCGGTTCGGGTAGAGCAGTTCCAGCTCCGCCCGGTTCTCGAAGAACGCCGGCACGCCGTTGGTCGACGCCTGCACGCCGGGCGTCGACTCCGTCAGCGGGGTACCGTCGAACCGGTCGACCTGGCCGGGCGGGTAGCCGCGGTGCCCGACGATGCGCAGCCGGCCGCCCTCGGCCATCAGGACCGCGAAGGCCTGCCCGCCGAAGGCCGGCACGATCTGTTCGGACACCATGCGCACCACGTCCTGGACGCCGATGGCCTCGGTCAGCGCACTCGCGAGGTGCAGGACGTGGTAGAGCGCTCCGGGCCGGGTGTGCACGGCCCGCTCGGCCGAGAATCCTGTGTGCTGGTGGTGCCGGGCGGCGTCCCCGGCGGCTTCGGGGGCGATGCCGGGGTCGACGGCGGCGATCCGCGCGGTGAGCCCGGAGGCGTCCGGGAAGAGCTGGAAGGACAGCCACCGGTCCGGCGGCCGCAGCGCGACGAAGGAGGTGGACTCCCCGCTGATCACCGCACCCCGGTAGTGGTACTCGTACACCGGATCCCGCAGCCAGGGCAGCAGCGCCCACGGGCGCGCGCCGATCAGCCGTTCCGCCGGTTCGCCGAGCAGTTCCACGGCGGCGGGCGTGACCGCGGCCACCCGGCCGTCCAGATCGATGTCGCAGATGCCCTCCGGCAGCCGCGATATCGCCGACACCAGGAGGTCGGCGACCCGCTCCTCCGCCAGCACGGGCCGTGGGCCGGCCCGGATCGGGCTGCCCGCCCCGGCCGCCTCCGCCGCCACCCCGGCCAGGCGGGCCGCCAGCTCACCGAGCCCCTCACGTTCGAGGGCCGACAGCTCGGAGGGATGCGAGGCGGGCCAGAGGATGAAGAGCACACCGTACGTGACCCCCCGTGTGACCAGCGGAACGGCCCCGAGGCAGAACGCGTACGGCATGGCGACCGCGAGCCTCGGGTACCGGCGCGCCATGTCGTCCCCGCCGCCCACCCAGACGATGCGGCCGGTGCGCGCGGCTTCCGCCACCGGGATCGGCGCCGCCAGCCCGACGTGCCGCCAGGGCCTGGTGAACTGCCGGGCGGCCCCCAGGGTCACGGCGAGTTCGAGCACCTGCCTGTCCTCGGACAGGAGGTAGAGGCCACCCATGTGCGCGTCGAGCCGGTCCGGCACCGACCGCATGATCCGCGCCAGCGCCTCGGTGTCGCGCCCGGCCGTCGCCCCGGCCGCCCCTCGGCCGGGCCTCGACGGCGACTTCCCCGGCATGGTCATCACAGAACCTCGTTCGAGCCGACAAGCGCAGCTGGAGCCTTCCTCCATAGTCGCCCGGACGGCCCCGTGCGTCCCGTCGTCCCGTGGCCCGGGGTGCGCGCGGTGCCCTGCTCGGGCCCTGAGCGGCCTGGGTGGACGGCGTACCCGCGGTTCGGTGGGGGCCGGGGTGGGGCGGGCGGGTTACCGGCCGGTGCGCCGTGGCCGCCATCCTCCGGGCCCGGGGCACGGAAGTACTCGGCGTGACAGTCGTCCTTCAGCTGTCGGTCACGTTCAGCGCCAGTGGCACGGACGTGCTGGCGGGGGTCTTCCTTGAAGGACGGGCAGAACACTGCGGAAGTGCTCTCCACGGGGCCCGAGGGTTCCCCCTGAGCGCCGAGGCTCTGGTCGCGGAGATCGGCTGCTGCCTGGACCGCACGGAGCGGCTGAGCCCGCCGGACGAGGCAGCGGTCAGGGCTTGAGGAGGGCCTTGACGGCGCGGCGCTCGTCCATCGCCCGGTACCCCTCGGCGACCCGCTCCAGCGGCAGGGCGAGGTCGAAGACCTTGCCGGGTTCGATCCGCCCGGTGAGGACGTGGTCGATCAGGTCGGGCAGGTAGCGGCGCACGGGAGCCGGGCCGCCGCGCAGGCCGACGTGGGAGAAGAACAGCTCCTGCCCGTCGACGGCGACCCCGTGCGGGACACCGACGAAGCCGACGGTGCCGCCGGGCCGGGCGGAGCGCAGGCCCTGCTGCACGGCCTCGGCGGTGCCCACGCACTCCAGCACGCTGTCGGCGCCGATGCCGCCGGTCAGCTCCCTGATCCGGGCCACGCCCTCCTCGCCGCGCTCGGTGACGAGGTCGGTCGCGCCGAACTCCCGGGCCAGCCGCTGCCGGGATTCGTGGCGGCTCATCGCGATGATCCGCTCCGCGCCCATCGCCTTGGCGGCGATCACCGCACACAGGCCCACCGCGCCGTCGCCGACCACCACGGCGGTCGAGCCGGGCTTCACCTCGGCCGCGTCGGCGGCCCACCAGCCGGTGCCCATCACGTCGGAGACGGCCAGCAGGCCCGGCCAGAACTCCTCGCCGGGCACCTCCTCGGTGGCGACCAGGGTGCCCTGGGCGTTGGGGATGCGTACGTAGTCGGCCTGGCAGGTGCTCATGAACTCGCGGTTCAGGCAGTTCGACGTGAAGCCGTTGCGGCAGTTCGGGCAGGTGTTGTCCGAGGTGGCGAAGGAGCCGACGACGAACTGGCCGGGGCGCAGCCCGGTGACCTCGCTGCCGACCTCCTCCACGAAGCCGACGTACTCGTGCCCCATCGGACTCGGTTCGCCGACGGTGTCCAGGCCGCGGTACGGCCACAGGTCGGAGCCGCACACGCAGGTGACCGCGGTGCGGATGACCGCGTCGGTGGGGTGGAGGATCTCCGGGTCCTCCAGGGTCTCCAGGCGGATGTCGCCGGGGCCGTGGATCACTGTTCCGCGCATGGCCGGGGGTTCCTTCGCGTCGCGGGGCCGGGGATGTCCTGCCGGCCCTCTGCCTTCCAGGGAACCCGCTCCCGGCGCGCTCAGCGAGTCACCGGTGAGGGGTGTACCGGAGACCGCCCCCGAGCGGGTCTGCACCGCCGAACCGGGCTCCGCGAGCGAGGAGGGCCTGCGCCTGCTCTCCTCCTGGGGCGCGACCCGGGAGGCCGTCCGGGCACCCGAGTGAGTTCGGGGAGGGTGGCCGGGCGCGTGCCGGGGCTGTCTGGTTCGATGGGGTCACACCGTCACCCCAGCACGAGGAGCAGGGCCCTGAGTACGTCGTTCGCCGAGGCGCTGTCCGTCGGGTTGCTGGTGCTGGTGCTGGTCTGCGCAGTGGTGCGGCCGTGGGGGTGGCCGGAGGCGGTGGTCGCCGTTCCGGCGGCGGGGCTGGTGGTCGCCACGGGCGCGATCCCACCCGCGCACGCTCTGGCCGAGGCCCAGCGGCTGGGGCCGGTGATCGGGTTCCTGGCGGCCGTGCTGGTGCTGGCGCAGCTGTGCGACGACGAGGGGCTGTTCCAGGCGTGCGGGGCGTGGATGGCCCGGACGTCGGCGGGCAGTGCGCGGCGGCTGCTGGTGCAGGTGTTCGCGGTGGCGTCGGTGGTCACGGCGGTGCTGAGCCTCGACGCCACGGTGGTGCTGTTGACGCCGGTGGTGTTCGCGACGGCGGCCCGCCTCGGTGCCCGGCCGAAGCCTCACCTGTACGCCTGCACGCACCTGTCGAACACCGCCTCGCTGCTGCTGCCGGTCTCCAACCTGACGAATCTGCTGGCCTTCGCCGCCAGCGGGCTGAGCTTCACACGGTTCGCCGCGTTGATGGTGCTGCCGTGGCTGGCGGCCATCGGTGTGGAGTACGTGGTGCTGCGCCGGTTCTTCGCCGCCGACCTGGAGGCGGCCGTCCCGGTCCCGGCGGGGGCGCAGGCGCCGCAGATGCCGCTGTTCGCGCTGTTCACGGTGGCGGGCACGCTGGCCGGGTTCGTGCTCACCTCGGCGGTGGGGATCGATCCGGCCTGGGCGGCACTTGCGGGCGCCCTGGTCCTCGCCGTGCGGGCGCTCGTGCGGCGCCGCACCACTCCGGCGGCGATCGTGCGCTCGGCCGCCGTGCCGTTCCTGGCCTTCGTCCTGGCGCTCGGTGTGGTGGTGCGGGCGGTGGTCGACAACGGGCTGGCCTCCGCGCTCGGGCACCTCGTCCCGCACGGCACCTCGCTGGCCGCCCTGCTCGGGCTCGCGGCGCTGGCGGCCGTCCTGGCGAACGTCATCAACAACCTGCCCGCCACCCTCGTCCTGCTGCCGCTGGCCGTCCCCTCCGGCGCGGGCGCCGTCCTCGCGGTGCTGCTCGGGGTGAACATCGGCCCCAACCTGACGTACGCCGGGTCGCTGGCCACCCTGCTGTGGCGCCGCATCGTGCGCGAACACGACGGTGAGGTCGGCCTGGGCGAGTTCACCCGGCTCGGACTGCTCGTCGTGCCCGCTGCCCTGGTCCTGGCCGTGGTGGCACTGTGGGGGTCCCTGCGCATCATCGGGGCATGAGGAGAACGCGAATGAGGAGGCTGAGCCCGTGACGGTCGTCGTGTGGATCACCGAGGGCACCTGGCCCGCCTGCGTCGACGCCGCCCGCGCCCACGCGCCGCGCGACGCGCGGATCGTGCTGCTCCACGTCAGCGGCCCGGACGTCCCCGGCCTCGCGCACGGCGCCTTCGCCGGTCTGCTCGGACGCGGCCACCGCGAGCGCGATCCCGGCGACCGGGTGGAACGCCTCGCCGACGCCTCCGCGCGGCAGCTCCTCGACGCCGCCGCCGACCGGCTCGCACGGCCCTGCACCCGCCTGGAGCGCACCGGCCGTACCGAACGCGAGGTCGTCGCGGCGGCGGAGGACGCCGAACTGCTCGTCCTGGCCCGCGACGGCGACCGCACCCGCCTCGGGCCGCACAGCCTCGGCCCCACCACCCGCTTCGTCGTCGACCACGCCCCCTGCCCCGTCCTGTTGGTCTGGCCGGAACCCGCACCCGGCACCGACACCCTCCCGCCCCCGCCGGAAGGCCCTCGGCGCTGACCTCCGGGGGGCCAGCCGCCGCAGGACGGCCCGGACGGCCTCCGGGGGCACTATTCTCGGGTCCATGTCGAACCCTGATGCGCTGCTCGTCGACATCGCCGCGATGGTGGAGTCCGAGGGCAGCAACCAGATGCCTCTGACCGTGGTCGTCCCCGGGGCGGTCATCACCGGCCGTCTGGCACCGGAACGCCTGTGGCACGAACGAGTGGCCGAAGTCCTCGCCACCTCGGACCACTTGAAGCCCTTCGGCGCCCTCTTCGCGACCTCCGCCGCCGGCGACAGCACTCCGCCCGCCCGTCCCACCCACCTGCACCTGCACGTCGCCCGCATCCTCCAGGGCAGCTTCGGCCTGCCCCACACCGGGGGCATGTACCGCATCGCCATCGCCGACGTCAGCAGCTGGACGGTGGGCGACCTCAGCTACTCCGACCAGTGACACCCCGTACGGGCCGGGCTCCGCGGTGCGGGGCCCGGCCCGTACGCTCGACCGAGGCCCGCACGAGCCGCGGTCAGGCGCCCTCGGGGTCGCGGCGTTCCAGCCCGGCCGCCCTGGCCCGGGCCGTCGCGACGTGGGTCGCGATCGACACCGCCAGCCGCTTCGGGCGGCGTACGTGGACGAGGAGCAGCGGCTCCGGCTGGTCCCGGACCAGCAGTGCCACCGCCGCGTGGTGGAGCGTCACGTGTTCCCGGCGGCCGGCCCGGTGCCCCTCGGTGCGGCCGGGGACGAACCTGACGTCCAGGATGTCGGCCCAGTCCAGCAGCACCGACTCCGGCTCGTTCGCGGAGCGCAGCCGCAGGCCCTCCGGGCGCACCTCGACGGCCCGTAGGCCCAGGCTCGGCGGGATCCGTCCGGCGACCAGGAGGCCGCCGATCACCACGGCGTCCACCACCAGCCCCTGCCACCAGATGCCGTTGTACATCAGCATCCAGAAGAGCAGCACCAGGGCGTAGCAGGCCCACTTCCAGACCACCATCGGAACGTAGCGGTGGACACGGTGCATGCTCACGACCCCGCCGCCCGGTCCTGCTGCTGCCATCGACTCCCCCAACCCAAACGTTTGGCCCAATCGTTTGGGTTGGATGATAGGCACGCACCGGCGCGGGCGCCAGGGGCCGACGGGTCCTGCGTGATCAGAGAAGTGACGGACCGACGGGCCCGCCGCTGGAGGCCCGTGCCACCAGCTCGGGCGCGAGCCGCCGGGACCGGGCCGGCCGACCGCCCATCCGGCGCAGCAACTCGCGCACCGCGACCCGGCCCTGCTCCGCCATCGGCGAGCGGACCGTGGTGAGCGCGACCGGCAGTTCGGCGGCGACCGGGGTGTCGTTGAACCCCGCCAGAGCGAGGTCCTGCCCGGGGCGCAGGCCGAGGTCACGGGCCGCGCCGAGGACCCCGATGGCCGCCAGGTCGTTGACGGCGAACAGCGCGGTGGGGCGGCGGGTGGTGGCGCCCAGCAGGGCGGTGGCGGCGGCCCGGCCGCCCGTGGTGTCGAAGGCGCAGTGCCGGACCAGGGCGGCCGGCACCGGGAGGCCCGCCTCGGCGTAGCGGTCGACGAAGCCCGCGGTGCGGTCGGTGCCGGTGCTGGCGAAGCGCTCGCCCGCGACGCAGCCGACGTGGCTGTGCCCCAGCCTCAGGAAGTGCTCGGCGACCAGGCGGCCGCCCTGGTAGTCGTCGCAGGTGACGGCGGGGAGGTCGCCCTCCGTACGGCGGTTGACCAGCACGTGGGGCGTCCCCTGCAGGGCCGGGTCCACCAGGGCGGCGCCGTCCAGGTGGGCGTCGCCGATGATGAGGCCGTCCACTCGCCGCCCGAGGACCATCGCGATCCGCTCGCGCTGGCGGACCGGGTCGTCCTGGCTGTTGGTGACGAAGGCGGCGAGCCCGTGCCGGGCGGCCTCCTCCTCGATGCCCTCGTAGATGGTCGCGACGACGACCTCGGACAGCCGGGCGAACACCACGCCGATCAGATTGCTGCGCCGGGTGCGCAGGCTCACCGCGGCCGGGTTGCGACGGTAGCCCAGTTCCTGGGCCAGATCGCGGACCCGACGGGCCGTCGGTCCGGAGGCGGCCCGCCGCCCGTCGCCGTCCCGGCCGTTCAGGACCCGGGAGACGGTGGAGACGTCCAGCCCCAGCTGGTCGGCGATCACCCTCAGCGTCACCGGACGGCCCTCGATGCCCACGCTCGACTTCCTCTCCTCCATGGCCGCCCATTCTCCTCGATCGCCGGTCCGGCTGTCCTACGTCCGGTCGGCGCGGGCCGGTCGGGCGTAGGACGTGATGCCGACCGTCCACATGCGGAGCCGCGTGGAGCACGTCATCACTTTTCACCAGAACTGATTCACGGACCGTTCACCGGAAGGCAGGAACTCGCCCCGGCGCCGAGTCGTCAGAGTGCGTGAGAGTTCAAAACCTAGCCAAAACCAGGGAAAGGAACGGTCAACGCCCATGGCGAGGAGAGTGGTCGGCACCGTAGCCGTGGCCCTCCTGGCCGTGGTGGGCCTGCTGCTGCTGTCCCCGTCCGGATCCACGTACACCCGGGACCCCAGCCGCCCCCGGGCGGCCACGGCGGCGAAGCTCGCCGAGGAGGCCGTGCCACCCAAGTGCGCGCCCGGCCCCGCCTGGACCCGGCCCCGGAGCGTCCGGGCCCCTCAGCACCAGCCCGAGCCGCGACCGGCCCTCGACCACGAGGTCCCTGCCGTCGACCACCCGTCGCCGGAGGCAGTCCCCGAACCGCCGCACCCGGCGGCCGCACAGGACAGACCCGCGGTCCTCCAGGTGTTCCGCTGCTGATCGGCACCGACCGCGCCCGCACGCTCGTCCTCGGCGGCGACACCCCGGAAGGGTGGCGACACCCCAGAGGGGCTCCGCCCCGCCGCCCCACGCCCGGCAGTTCACGACGGACCACGGCACGACCGCCGCCGTCGCGCTCCGCGCTGCCTCCGTACCGAGCGGGCACGGTCCCGAAGTCCCCGCACCCACAAGACTTCCGAAGGGCCCGAGGCACCGACATGCAAGCATTCATCGACCACGCCCGCACCTTCCGCCGCCGCGCCGCGCAGGACGCCGACGCGTTCGGGCGGCTGGCGGCGGGCCAGCACCCGCAGGCGCTGTTCATCACCTGCTCCGACTCCCGCATCATCCCCGCCGCCGTGACCGGCGCCCGACCGGGGGACCTCTTCGAGCTGCGCACCGCCGGCAACATCGTCCCGCCGTACCAGCCGTCCGTCCCCTCGGCCGAAGCCGCCACCATCGAGTACGCGGTCGAGGTCCTGGGCGTCGCCGACATCGTGGTGTGCGGCCACTCCCACTGCGGCGCCGTGGGCGCCGTCGTGCGGGGCGACGACCTCACCGGCGTGCCCGCGGTGCGCGACTGGCTCGCCGACGGCACCGCGCTGACGCCCGACGGTGCACCGGGCCACGACCTGGCCGCCCCCGCACAACGCCACGTCCTGGACCAGTTGGAGAGGCTGCGCACCCATCCGAGCGTCGCCCGCGGGGTCGGCGAGGGCCTGCTCGGCCTGCACGGCTGGTTCTACGAGGTGCACACCGGCGCGGTCCTCGCCCACCGCCCCGGCGCCGACGCCTTCCTGCCGCTGTGACACCGCGGCCCGCCACCTCCGGACTCCCACCGATGAAGGCTCCCATGCGCTTTCCCACTCCCGGTCCCACGTTCAAGTACGACCTGACTGCCTCGCTCGTCGTCTTCCTGGTCGCCCTCCCGCTGTGCGTCGGCGTCGCCGTCGCCTCGGGCGTGCCCGCCGAACTCGGCCTGATCACCGGCATCGTCGGCGGCCTGGTGACCGGGCTGCTCCCCGGCAGCAGCCTCCAGGTCAGCGGTCCCGCCGCCGGGTTGACCGTCCTGGTCGCCGAGACCGTGCAACGGTTCGGTCTGCCCGCGCTCGGCATCGTGGTCACCGCCGCCGGCCTGCTCCAGCTGCTGCTCGGCGCGCTGCGCTGGGGCCGCTGGTTCCGCGCCATCTCCGTCGCCGTGGTCGAGGGCATGCTGGCCGGCATCGGGCTGGTCATCATCGCCGGACAGCTCTACGCGATGGCCGACCGGCCCGCGCCCGCGAGCGGGATCGACAAGCTCCTCGGTCTGCCCGCCCTCCTCGCCCGGCTCGCCTCCTCCCCCGCCGCCGGCTACTCCTTCGCGACCGGCGCCGCCACCATCGCGGTGATCGTGCTGTGGCAGCGGCTGCCCGCCAGGGCCCGGGTCGTCCCGGGCGCGCTGGTGGCCGTCGTGCTCGCCACGGCCGCGACCTGGCTGCTGGACCGCCCGCTGAGGAAGGTCGAGGTCAAGGGCCTGCTGGACGCCGTCCAGCCGCCCGGCACCGGGGCGTTCGAGCAGTTCGCCCCCGCCATGGTCGTCACCGTCGTCGCCTTCACCCTCGTCGCCTCCGCCGAGAGCCTGTTCAGCGCCGCCGCCGTCGACCGCCTCCACAACGGGCCCCGCACCGACTACGACAAGGAACTCATGGCCCAGGGCGCGGGCAACACCCTCTGCGGCGCCCTCGGCGCCCTGCCGATGACCGCCGTCATCGTCCGCAGCGCCGCCAACGTCCAGGCCGGCGCCCGGACCAGGGCATCCCGCGTGCTGCACGGCGCATGGCTGCTGCTCTTCGCCGCACTGCTCCCGGCAGCGCTCGGCGTCATACCCGTCGCGGCGCTCGCCGGCGTCCTGGTGCACGCCGGGTTCAAGCTCCTGCCGTTCAAGCAGTTCGGCCCGCTGTGGCGCGAGCACCGCTCGGAGGCGCTCGTCCTGCTGGCCACCGCCGTGGCCATCGTCACGGTCAACATGTTCGAGGGCGTGCTGATCGGCCTGGGCCTGTCGGTCGTCAAGACGGCCTGGGAGACGTCCCGGCTGCACGTGGAGACCCAGGAGCAGCCCGACGGGCACGTCCGGGTCCGCCTGACGGGCAACGCCACCTTCCTGCGGCTGCCCAGGCTCCTGGACGCCCTCGAAGCACTGCCGGCCGACCGCGTCGTGGAACTGGACCTCAGCGGTCTGCGGCACCTCGACCACGCCTGCCAGACCGCACTGACCACCTGGACGGAGCGGCACAACGCCAACGCGCCCGAGGAGGTGAGGCTCGTCCCCGTCCTGGCCGCGCAGGCCTGACCCGGGGCCACGAGCGCGCCGCCGCACCGGGGCTCCCGGCGCGGCGGCGCGTCAGCCCGAGGCGGCGAGGGCGGTCAGGACCATCACGGCGGGCTCCTTCCCCATCACGCTCACCCACCCCGTGAGGACGGTCGCTCCGCCGGACCGTCTCGACGGAGCCCGGGCCCGGCGGCGCCCCGGCTGCGGCGCGTCACGGATCCGAGAAACCGGGCGGACGGGCCGCACGAGCGCGGATCATGGAGCCAGCCAGACCCGACCCCCGCCTGGAGGCACCGTGTCCGACCTTCCCTCGTCCGCCGCCCTGCTCGACCGCCTGGCACTGCCCGAACTGACCCGCTCCGCCGCCCTGCTGCAGCCCGGACTGGTGGCCCTGAGGCGGGAGTTGCACCAGGAACCGGAGATCGGGCTCGACCTGCCCAGGACCCAGGCCCGGCTGCTCTCCGCGCTCGACGGACTGCCCCTGGAACTCACCCTGGGCAAGGGCCTGAGCTCGGTCACGGCGGTGCTGCGCGGCGGCCGCCCCGGGCCGAAGGTGCTGCTGCGCGCCGACATGGACGCCCTGCCGGTGCAGGAGACCGTACGGCTGCCGTACGCCTCGAAGATCCCCGGCGCGATGCACGCCTGCGGGCACGACCTGCACATGGCCGCGCTGGTCGGAGCCACCCGTCTGCTGGTCGAACGGCGCGCCGAGCTGGCGGGCGACGTGGTCCTGATGTTCCAGCCCGGCGAGGAGGGGGCGGGCGGCGCCCAGCGGATGGTGGACGAGGGGGTGCTGGACGCGGCCGGCGAGCGGGTGGTGGCCGCGTACGCCCTGCACGTGGCGGCCGCCCTGCTGCCCAACGGACTGGTCACCGCCCGCCCGGGGCCGATGCTGGCCGCCTCCGACACCCTGCGGGTCACCCTGCGCGGCCGTGGCGGGCACGGCTCCAGCCCGCACTCGGCGCTGGACCCGGTGCCGGCCGCGTGCGAGGCGGTGCTGGCCCTCCAGTCGATGGTGACCCGGCGGATCGACGCCTTCGACCCGGTGGTGCTCACCGTCGGCATGCTCAGCGCGGGCACGGCGGCCAATGTGATCCCCGGCGAGGCCCGGTTCGAGGCGACCCTCCGCTCCTTCTCCCCTCGCTCGCGGGAGTTGGTGCACGGCGAGGCCCTGCGGGTGGTGCGCGGGATCGCGGCGGCCCACGGGCTGGAAGCGGTCGCCGAGGTGGAGCCCGGGTACCCGGTGACCGTCAACGACCCGGTGGAGGCGGACTTCGCGACCGGCCTGGCGGCCCGGCTGTTCGGGCCGGAGCGGTTCGTCCCGATGCCCCAGCCGATCGCCGGCTCCGAGGACTTCGGTGTGCTGGCCGCCGCCGTCCCGTCGGCGTTCCTGATGCTGGGCGCGGCCCCGACCGACGGCCGCGACCCCTTCACGGCGGCCTACAACCACTCCCCCGATGCCGAGTTCGAGGACAACGTCCTCGCCGACGGCGCCGCGCTCCTGGCCGCCCTGGCCCTGGGACGGCTGGCCCGCGGGTAGGGGGCGAGCGGTGAGCGGCGAGGAGATCCCGTGAGCTGACGGTGTGGTGGCTGTGCAGGCCTTCCCGGATGGGGTGAGCGGTGTGGCGATGCCCCGTTTCGTCGCGTTCCGTTCAAGCGCCGCTTACCCCATCATGGGACGGTGTCATGCGCCTACGCGCGTAGCACCCCTCTGCACCCCCACGACACAAGGAGTCTGACCCGTGCTCAGACGCACAGCTGCCACCCGCCCGCTCGCCCTGGGCGCCGTCGCCCTGGCCGTGCTCACCGCCGCCGGCGCCGTCCCCCACCGGGCCGTGGCCGCGACCGCCGCGGCTCCCGCCGCCACGACCGCCCAGCACCGCGTGCTGTTCGACGACACCAAGGCGGAGACCGCGGGCAACGCCGACTGGACCATCTCCACCAGCCAGCCGGACCCGCTCGCCGAGAACGCCAACCCGCAGTCCGAGACCGACTGGACCGGCGCCATCTCCAGCTGGGGCGTCGCCCTGCAGAAGACCGGACAGTACAGCCTCAAGACCCTGCCGAGCGGCTCCACCATCACCTACGGCACCGGCGGAGCGCTGGACCTCGCCAACTTCGACGAGTTCGTCCTGCCCGAGCCCAACATCCGGCTCAGCGACGCCGAGAAGACCGCCGTCATGAAGTTCGTCCAGAACGGCGGCGGGCTGTTCCTGATCTCGGACCACACCCAAAGCGACCGCAACAACGACGGCTGGGACTCCCCCGCTGTCATCAACGACCTGATGACCACCAACTCGGTCGACAGCAACGACCCGTTCGGGCTCTCGGTCGACCTGCTCAACATCCAGACCGACAACCCGACCGCCGTCAGCGACGCCAACGACCCCGTCCTGCACGGCCCGTTCGGCACCGTCACCGGCAGCATCATCCGCAACGGCACCACCTTCACCCTCAAGCCCGCCGACAACCCCAGCGTCAAGGGCATCGTCTACCGCACCGGCTACTCCGGAACCACCGGCGCCTTCTTCGCCACCAGCAGCTTCGGCAAGGGCCGGGTCGCCATCTGGGGCGACAGCTCGACCATCGACGACGGCACCGGCGAATCCGGCAAGACCCTCTACAACGGCTGGAACGACCCGGCCGGCACCGACGCCGCTCTCGGCCTCAACGCCACCGCCTGGCTCGCCTCGGGCAGCGGCAGCGGCACCACCGGCGGCGTCACCCTCACCAACCCGGGCGCCCGCACCGCCACCGCCGGCAACGCCACCAGCCTCCAGCTCTCCGCCACCGACACGGCCGGCGGAACCCTGAGCTACGCCGCCTCCGGCCTGCCCGCCGGCCTGAGCCTCAACGCCACGACCGGCCTGATCGGCGGCACCCCGACCACCGCCGGTACCTACTCCGTGACGGCCACCGCGACCGACTCCACCGGCCCGTCCTCCTCCGTCACCTTCACCTGGACCGTCCAGTCCAGCGGCAGCGGCGGTGGCTGCACCGCCGCCCAGCTGCTCACGAACCCCGGTTTCGAGGCCGGGACGACGGCCGGCTGGACGGAGACCAACACCGGCGGCAGCAGCGCCGTCAACAGCAGCTCCAGCGAGCCGCCGCACTCCGGCACGTACGACGTCTGGCTGGACGGCTACGGCAGCACCAACACCGACACGCTCGCCCAGACGGTGATCCTGCCGACCGGCTGCCGCACCTACACCTTCAGCTTCTGGCTGCACGTGGACACCGCCGAGCCCACCACCAGCGCGTACGACAAGCTGACGGTGACGGCGAACGGCACCACCCTGGCGACCTACTCCAACGTGAACGCGGCCGCCGGCTACCAGCAGCACAGCTTCAACCTGTCCGGCTACGCGGGGCAGACCGTGATCCTGAAGTTCAGCGGCGTGGAGGACTACACCAAGCAGACCTCCTTCGCCCTCGACGACACGGCCGTCAACGTCGGCTGATCCGGCACCGGGTGCCCTCCCCGGGGTGGGGGAGGGCAACCCCGGCGGGGGGACGTTGCACCTCCGGTCCGGAAACCGCCGGCGGCGGGCGTCGACGAGCCGGAGGAGCGCGCCGCGCTGGCCGCGGCCCGGTCGGTGCCCGGAGCGCCGGCTGACGGACCGACCGGGCCAACGGCTCATTCCGGCGGGAGGATGCGGCGCAGCCAGCGGGTGCGTGCGGCGTGGGCGTCCCGGGAGACGGCCGCGTGGGGGGCGAGGGTGTCGAATCCGTGGCAGGCGCCGGGCCACACGTGCAGTTCGGCGTCACCGCCCGACCGCCAGACGCCGTCGGCGTAGGCGACGGCCTCGTCGCGGAAGGTTTCGGCGGACCCCACCTCGATGTAGGCGGCGGGGAGCCGGGACAGGTCGGTGGCGCGGGCCGGGGCGGCGTAGGGCGAGAGGTCGGCGGCGCCGTAGCGGTCGCCGAGGACGGCCTGCCAGGCGGTGGCGTTGGAGGCGCGGTCCCAGGTGTCGTGGCCAGCCATCTGGCGGCTGGAGAAGGTGTCTCCCCGGTCGTCGAGCATCGGGCTCAGCAGCAGCTGGCCGACCGGGGCCGGGCCACCGCGGTCGCGGGTCAGCAGGGCGAGGGCCGCGGCGAGCCCGCCACCGGCGCTCTTGCCGCCGATCACGAGGCGCCGCGCGTCCACGCCCAGCGCGTCGGCGTGTTCGGCCACCCAGGTGAGCCCGGCGTAGCAGTCCTCGACGGCCCCCGGGAAGCGGGTGCGCGGCGCCAGCCGGTACTCGACGGACACCACCGCCAGCCCCAGCGGCAGCGCCCACGAGCGCAGCAGCCGCGGCAGGACGGACCATGCGTTGCCCGTCACCATTCCACCGCCGTGCAGGTAGTACAGCAGCGGCAGCGCCCCGCCGACTCCGGCGGGACGCCCGGACAGGAGCGTGACCTCTCCCCCGCCGTCGGCCCGGGGCGCGCGCAGCTCCGCCACCTCGAAGCGGCCGCCGTCGCGCAGCTGGTCGAGCGTCGGACGGGGCCGGGCGGCGGCGTCGCGCTCCTGCCAGGCCGTCAGGCCCTCCGGGGTGAGCACCTCGCGCGCCCGCCCGCCGGCGGCCGCCACCGCGGCGCCCACCTGCGGATCCAACGGAGGCACCCGTCGAGTCAGTACCTCATCCACCACAGCGCCCCTCCCCGAGGGCCCCCGGTGGCGCCCCGACCGGTCCAGCTTGCCAGCCGGGCGCCGCACGGCCTACCGGCGGCCCCGTCCCCGGCCGCGGAAAACCGGTGGCCCGGAGGACCGGCCTGGCGGCCGACCGGGCGGGTCGACGCACTCGCGGGCAGGAGAGGACACTGCGGATGGCAAGCAGCTCGGTTTGGCACCAACGAACGTGACGACACGTCAGCAACCGTTGCGATGCGGCCTGAGCCGGTGACACGATCTCGATGTCGCTGCTGACGGCCCGCCCCGAGGAGATGCCCTGATGTCCACGTCCGCCGACCGCCCGTCGATACTCCTCGTGCACGGCGCCTGGCACGGTTCCTGGTGCTTCGACGGCCTCCGGCCCCTGCTCGACGCCGCCGGCCGGCGAACGCACACGGTCGACCTGCCCACCGCCTCGTCCGGCACGGCCGGGCTCCTCGACGACGTACGGGCGGTGCGCGAGGCGCTCGCGCGGACCGACGGGCCGACCGCCGTGGTGGCCCACTCCTACGGCGGTGTCCCCGTCACCGAGGCACTGGCCGAGGCGCCGAGCGCGGTGCACGCCGTCTTCCTGGCGGCCTATCCGCTGGAAGCGGGCGAATCGCTGGCCTCCTTCCTCGGCCTGCCGGAGTCGGGAGAGCCGGTGGGCAGCGTGCCGCCACCGGAGGACGCGCGTGAGGTGTTCTTCGGCGACGCCGAGGAGGAGGCCGCCGCGCGGGCCCTGGCGCGGCTGACGCCGCAGAGCGCGCGGTCCTTCCGGGAACGGGTGACCACGGCGGGCTGGCGCTCGACGCCGTCCAGCTACATCGTCTGCGACGACGACCTCGCGCTCGAACCCGCCCACCAGGAACGTCTGGCGGCCCGGACCGGCTCCGTCCACCACCTGCCGGGCAGCCACTCGCCGTTCCTCTCGCGCCCCGCCGAGCTCGCCGCCCTGCTGGACAGGATCGTCTCGAACAGCTGAAGGGGGGACCTGTGGAGGACCCGCAGTTCACCGTGGAGTTGGCCGGTGCTTCGCCCCGCGACGCGGCCGCGCTCAAAGCGGTCCGCACGGTGACCGGGCTGAGCCTGTGGCGCAGTGGCCAGGTGTTGGACACCGGGGCAGCCACCCTCGTGTCGAACGTCCCGTACGAGGTCGCTTCCCACGCGGCGGAGGTCCTGCGTCACGCGGGGGTGCCGACCGCCGTCCGCTGCGACTGGTGTCGGCGCAGCCTGCCCGAGGACGGCTCCCCCGTCGACTCCGGGCCCTGCGCTTCGGTGTCCTGGCAGCCCGCCCACTGTCGGGCCAATTCCATGACCCGCTGTGACTGCGAGTACTGCGCCGAGTTCGGCTTCACCGGCACCCGGACTCACCGTGCCCCTGATCCGGGCCGATGGCTGGGTCAGGGGCTACCGGCGCAGCAGTCGGCCGGTGGCGGCGAGGTGGTCGAGCACCGTGCGGGTCGTGGCGCTGGCACGGGGGATGGTCGCGGTGGGTGAGGTGGGCGAGCTCGGCGAGCTCGCCGCAGGGGGTGGGATGCCGGTGTGGTCGGCGGGGCGGGTCGAGGACCCGCCCCGGCCCGAGGGCCGGATCAGAAGGGCCTGGTCGGCAGGTACTTGCCGTCCAGCGTGATGACGGCGCGCTCGCCGCCCTCGGGGTCGGCGACCTTCTTCACGTCGAGCTTGAAGTTGATCGCGGAGATGATGCCGTCGCCGAACTGCTCGTGGACCAGGGCCTTGAGGGTGGTGCCGTAGACCTGGAGCATCTCGTAGAAGCGGTAGATGGTCGGGTCGGTGGGGATGCCGCCGGGGATCGAGCCGCGGGTGGGGATGGTCTGGAGCAGCAGCGCCGCGTCGTCGTCCAGGCCGAGCAGGGCTGCGACGGCCTTGGCGGACGCCTCCGGCAGGGCGTGCTGGCCGAGGACGGCGGCGGTGGTGAAGGCGACCGACAGGCCGGAGGCGTCGGCGACCTGCTGCCAGCTGAGGTTCTTGCGGGTCTTGGCGTCGACGGCGGTGACGGCGAGGGCCTGGCGGGCGGTGGGGTCGGACTGGGCGTGCACCATGGGGTGATCCTTTCGGGTTCGCGGCTGCGCGGAGCCGCTGGGTTCGGGGAGGGTGAGTGCGGGTCAGGCCGCTGTCGCGGCGCTGCGGGCATCGGCGGTGAGGTCCTCGACGCGGCCGGTGGCGATGTCGAAGACCCAGCCGCGCAGGGTGACGGTCCGCTCGGCGAGGGCCCGGGCGACGGACGGGTGGGTGGCCAGGTTCGCCAGCTGGGCGAGCACGTTGTGCCGCACCAGGGCCGGTACGTCCCCCTCGGTGGCGGTCCGGGCCACCGAGGCGTCGGCGAGCCGCAGCCAGTCGGCGACGGCCGGGGCGCCGCTCAGGTCGTGGCCGTGGGCGAGGGCGGTCATCGCGCCGCACGCGGAGTGCCCGCAGACGACGATGTCCCGCGCGCCCAGGGTGGCGACGGCGTACTCGATGCTCGCCGTGACCCCGTCGGCCCCGGGGGTGTAGGCGGGCACCAGGTTCCCGGCGGTACGGATGACGAACAGCTCGCCCGGCTCCGAGCCGGTGATCAGCTCCGGTACGACGCGGGCGTCGGAACAGCCGATGAACAGCGTGTGCGGGGCGTGGTGGTCGGCCAGGCGGGTGAAGAGACCTTCCCTGGCGGGGAAGACGTCGTGCTGGAAGCGTGCGATGCCCAGGGCGAAGTCACGCATGGAGTCACAGCCCTGTCCCAGCAGATCAAGCAGCTCGAACGGGCCCTCGGCACCCAGCTGCTGGACCGCACCGGACGCACGATGCGGCTCACCGACGCCGGGCAGGCGTACGCCCACCACGCCCGTCGCGCGCTACGGGACCTGGCCGCCGCCGAGCGCGCCGTCCACGATGTCCAGGACCTCTCGCGCGGACAGCTGCGCCTGGCCGTCACGCCCACCTTCACCGCCTACCTGGTCGGCCCGCTCACCGCCGAGCTCCACGCCCGGCACCCCGGCATCACCCTCACCGTGCGGGAGACCAGCCAGGACCGCATCGAAGCCGGGCTGCTGACCGACGAGTTCGACCTCGGCATCGCCTTCCAGGGCCCCCGCCTGCCCGGCGTCACCGCCACCGCCCTGTTCACCGAGACCCTCGCCCTGGTCACCGGCACCGGAGCCGGCACCGGCACCGAGACCGGCACGGCCGCCGGGCGGCCCGCCCCCCTCCCCGTACGGGACCTCGACGGCCGGCAACTGGCCCTGCTCAGCGGTGACTTCGCCACCCGCGGACACATCGACGACTACTTCGCGCGGCACGGCGTCAGCCCGCGGATCGCCGTCGAGGCCAACTCCGTCCAGGCCCTCACCGAGGTCGTCCAGCGCACCCCGCTCGCCACCGTCCTCCCCGAGGCCGTCACCCACGAGCACCCCCGCCTCGCCCGGATCCCCCTCGACCCTCCCCTCCCCACCCGCACCGTCACCCTGCTGCGGCGCTCCGACGCCTACCGCAGCGCCGCCACCCGCGCCTTCACCGACCTCACCCACGCCCTCGTCCGCACCCGCGGCTACCCGCCGGCCCCGTGAGGAGCGGGCCGGCCCCGGTCAGCTGGACGCCGGGGCGCCGAACCAGCGGATGAGGGACGGCCGCAGGGTCTCCGGGGTGCCGACCCAGCAGACGTAGCCGTCCGGACGCACCAGCATCGGCTCGACCGCCGCAGCACCGCGGCCGGCGCGGCCCACGCGGTCGACCCGGTCCGACCAGGGGGCGAGGGTCCCGGCCAGGGTGTTCAGGGGATCGACCAGCAACCCGCGTCCGGAGCGCAGCAGTTCGTGCAGCCGGGCCGGGCCGAGGTCGGCGTCAGGGGCGGGACCGCCGAGCAGCGGGTGGGGAGCGGCGTCCGGCATCGGGTAGCTGGTGGCCGTCCCGGCCATCATGTCGCCGAGGCGGCGCCGCACCTCCGGCAGCTGGGCCAGCTCGGTGAAGAGCTCCCGGGCGGCCGTCACCTCCGGGTCGCCGGTGCCCTCCCAGTCCATCAGCAGGCTCTGCGCCTGGACGTTGCGCAGCACCAGCGCACCGGCCAGGTGGCGTTCGGTGTGGTAGCTGTCGAGCAGGCCCTCCGGCGCCCAGCCGCGCACGGCGGCGCCCAGCTTCCAGCCCAGGTTGAAGGCGTCCTGCATGCCGGTGTTCATGCCCTGGGCGCCGAGCGGGAGGTGGACGTGGGCGGCGTCGCCGGCCAGGAACACCCGCCCGTGCCGGTACTGCGCCACCTGCCGGGCCGCGTTGGTGATCCGGCGGGCGTGGCGGAGTTCGAGCAGCCGCACCCGTTCGCCGAACACGGCCCGCAGCCCGGTGCGGATCTCCTCCTCGGTGATCGGGACGTCCCTGGGCACCGAGCGGCCCGGCCCGCCCAGGGCGAGGCGGCGCAGCGGCCTGCCCCGGTCGTCCGTGCCGAGCGGGAACACCGCCGCCCAGGTGCCGTCCTCGGCGCGGTGGTGCGTCCCCAGCTCCTCGGTGCCGCTGAGCCGGACGTCGGCGGCGATCGTGGTCGCCGTGCCCGCCCGGCCGGGGAACTCGGCCTTCAGCAGCGAGCGCACGGTGCTGTGGCCGCCGTCGGCGGCGATCAGGTAACGGGACCGTACGGTACGGCCGTTGGAGAAGCTCGCGGTGACGCCCTCCTCGTCCTGGGCGAGGTGGACCAGTTCGTGGTCGCGCCGCACGCGCAGGCCCTGCTCGGCGAGGTGGTCGTGGAGGAAGCCCTCCAGGTCGACCTGCGGGACGGAGCGCCACGGCAGCCGGGGGCGGACGGCGCTGTCGGTGGGCAGGGGGATGCCGGCGAAGTGGCTGGTGCCGACCGGGTGGTCCCCGGTGGCCAGCAGCGGTTCCAGCAGGCCGCGCTGGTCGAGCGCCTCGACCGTGCGGGACTGCATGCCGCCGGCCCGGGAGAGGGCGCTGCGCTGCGGCAGCCGGTCGGCCAGTACGGGCGAGGCGCCCGCCAGCAGCAGTTCGTTGGCCGCCGTCAGCCCGGTCGGGCCGGCGCCGACGACGAGTACGTCGGTGTCCATGGTTCTCTCCCTGGTGTCCGTCGAACAGTGGTTCTCGTGCCGGGACCAACGCTCGCTCCGCCGGGGGCGGTTGGGCGAGTGACCGGCGCGACGGCGGCGGGATCCGACACCGGCTACGCTCTGCGCGGTGGAATCCGACTACGACGACCTGGACCGCCGCCTCGTCCACGCCCTGCAGGTCGACGGCCGGGCCCCGTTCAGCACGATCGCCGCCGTCCTCGGGGTGTCGGACCGCACCGTCGCCCGCCGGTACGCCAGGCTGCGCTCGGCCGGTGCGGTGCGGGTGCTCGGCGGGATCGACCCGACGGCGCTGGGCGCGGTGCTGTGGCTCTTGCGGGTGCGCTGCGCACCCTCCGCGTCGGTCGCGGTCGCCGAGGCGCTGGCCCGGCGCCCGGAGACCTCCTGGGTGAGCCTGTCCTCCGGCGGCACCGAGATCACCTGCACGGTCCGCGCCGAGAGCGAGGCCGACAGCGAGGCGCTGCTGCTGGCCCGGCTCCCCCGCACCCCGCGGGTGGAGGGGGTGAGTGCCCACTCCGTCCTGCACACCTTCTACGGCGGCCCGGACAGCCTCATCGCCAAGCTGGGCCCGCTGGGCGCGCAGGCCGTCGAGGCACTGCGCCCCGCCCCGCCGCCGAACCCGCTGGAGTCGCCGGAGCCGCCGGTGCCCCCACGGCCGCTGCCCGACCGGTCCGGGCCCGTGCGACTCGACGACGGCGACCGCAGGCTGCTCGCCGCACTCGCCGCCGACGGCCGCGCCGGTTTCGAGCAGTTGGCCGAGCTGACCGGCTGGTCGCCCAGCACCGTCCGGCGCCGAATGACGGAGCTGCGCGAACGCGGGGTGCTCTACCTGGACATCGACTGCGACAAGCGCCTGCTCGGCGCCGGCACCCGGACCCTGCTGTGGCTCTCCGTCGCTCCCCCGCATCTGGAAGCGGCCGGCCGGGCGCTGGCGGGCCACCCCGAGGTCGCCTTCGCCGCCGCCACGACGGGCCCGACCAATCTGTACGCCACCGTGGTCTGCGCGGACCAGCGGGCGCTGTACCGCTACCTCACCACCCGGGTCGCCGCGCTTCCGGCCGTCCTCCAGGTCGAGACCGCGCCGGTGATCCGCACCGTCAAGCAGGCCGCGCCGCGGGCGTAGCGACCACCGGTTCCCGGCCGGGCCGAGCCTCCTTCCCACCCCGGTCGGCGGCTGTCCGGAAATCAACGCTTGTCCGTAATGAACGGTTGTGTTCCCTATCGGCCGGGTCTACTGTCATTGATGGCGAACGGATCCGCCCCCTGCCCGTCGTTCGCCCCGAGCCATTGGGGAACCTGCCATGGCCACCTCGCGTGCCCTGGCCACGGCTGCGCCCGCGACCGCACGTCGGGGCCAGCACCCAGGGATAGCCCTCACCGTCATCGCGGCCACCCAGTTGATGGTGGTTCTCGACGTCACGATCGTGAACATCGCCCTGCCGCACATCCAGCAGGCGCTGAAGTTCTCCACCACCGACCTGTCCTGGGTGATCAACGCCTACACCCTCGCCTTCGGCGGGCTGCTGCTGCTCGGCGGGCGCGCCGGCGACATCCTCGGGCGCCGGCGTGTGTTCGTCGTCGGCGTGCTGGTGTTCGGTCTGGCCTCGCTGCTCGGTGGGGTCGCCCAGTCCTCGCCCTGGCTGCTGGCGGCCCGGGCGCTCCAGGGAGTGGGCGGGGCGATCGCCTCGCCCACCGCGCTGGCGCTGATCGCCACCAACTTCGAGGAGGGCCCGGAGCGCAACCGCGCGTTCGGGGTGTACTCCGCCGTGGCCGGTGCGGGCGGGGCGGTGGGCCTGCTGCTCGGCGGCATGCTGACCTCCTGGCTGTCCTGGCGGTGGGTGCTGTTCGTCAACGTGCCGATCGCCATCGCGATCGCCGTGCTGGCGCCGCTGTACATCAACGAGTCCGAGCGCCGCCCCGGGCGCTTCGACCTGACCGGCGCGTTCACCGCCACCGTGGGCATGGTGTCGCTGGTCTACGGTTTCATCCGGGCCTCCGGGCACGGCTGGACGGACCCGGTCACGCTCACCGCCTTCTGCCTGGCGGTCGGACTGCTGGCGGCCTTCCTGGTCAACGAGCGGCGGGTGCCGCAGCCGATCACCCCGCTGCACCTGTTCCGCGAACGCAACCGCTCCGGCGCGTACGGGCTGATGCTGTGCGTGGCGGCGACGATGTTCGGCATCTTCTTCTTCATCACCCTGTTCGTGCAGGAGATCCTCGACTACAGCCCGCTGCGGGCCGGTTTCGCCTTCCTGCCGATCAGTGCGGCGATCGCCGCGGCCGCCCAGTTCGCCGCGCGCAGCCAGCTGCGCTGGGGCCCCAAGCCGTTCCTGGTCACCGGCTCGGTCCTGGTGCTGTGCGGGGTGTTCTGGGCGTCCCGGATCGACGTCGACGGCACCTTCACGGGCAGCGTCCTCGGACCGACGCTGCTGTTCGGCTTCGGGATGGGCTCGATCTTCGTCCCGGCGGTGCTCACCGCCGTCTCCAAGGTGGCTCCGCACGAGACCGGGGCGGCCACCGGGATGCTCAACACCACCCAGCAGGTGGGCGGTTCGCTCGGCCTGTCGATCCTGGTCACGGTGTTCGGGACGGCGAGCCGCAACGAGGCCCGGCAGCAGGTCGGGAAGTTCCTCAGCCATGCCACCCCGGAGCAGGCCGCCCGGTTCCGGGCGAGCGGGAAGCTGCCGGCGCCGTACTCCTCGGAGGTGCTGGCGCACGGCATCGCGACCGCCTTCCGGATGGGCCTGGTGTTCGCCGCCCTCGCGGTGCTGATCGCGGTGTTCGTCATCAAGGCGCCCCGGGTGCCGCGAGTACCGCAGGCCCCGGACGCCGGCCCTTCGAAGGCGGCGCCGGGCGTCAGCCCTTCGGGGGGAGGTGCTTGACAGACCGTCGGGACGTCCAGGAGAGTCCTTCACGCAAATGGTTTTCATCTTCGTTGGCCATCCCCCGGCCGCGCCCTGCGCGCGCCCCGCGAAAGAGGACCCCCATGTCGCTCGACGTCTCCCCCGCCCTGCTCGACCAGGCCCGCAACGGCCGCGTGGACGAGGCCGACTTCCTCGACACCGTGCGCGGCTCGCTCCCGTACGCCTACCAGGTCGTCGCCGGCCTCAGCGCCGAACTCGCCTCCGGCGGAGCCGAGTTCACGACCGACAACACCACGCCCAGCGACGATCAGCGCGCCCAGCTGCTGCGCGCGCTGGCCAGCAACGCCATCCGCGGCAGCCTGGAGGACCACTTCGGCGTGAAGCTCGCCTTCGTCAACTGCCACCGCGTCGGCGCCTTCCGCCCCGGCTCGGAGGACAGCGAGGCGTACCGCGAGTTCACCTCGCTGCACAACCAGATCCGCAACCAGAGCCCGGAGCTGCGCAGCTGCTGACCCGCACGCACGGCCGCGCCGGGCGCCCGCCCCGCAAGGGTGGGCGCCCGGCGCGGGCGCGCCGGTGTTGCGCCGCGTTGCGGCCCGTTGCGATCCGCTGTCCGGATCGCGCGCCGATCTTGTCGGGCCGCGCACGGCCTGCGTACGGTCGACGGGCACCAGCCGTCCGGCCCTCCCCGGGGCCGCAGGATCCCACGCGGAGCCGCCACCATGCCGCCCTCCCCCCGCCCACTGCGGAAACTCGGCTTCCTCACCATCGGGCTCTTCGACGAGGCCGACCCGCGCCGGGGGCACGAGTCCACCCTCGACCTGATCGCCCTCGGGGAGCGGCTCGGCTTCGACAGCGCCTGGCTGCGCCACCGCCACTTCCAGTACGGGATCTCCTCGCCCGTCGCCGTCCTCGCCGCCGCCACCCAGCGCACCAGCCGCATCCAGCTCGGCACCGCCGTCACCCCGCTCGGCTGGGAGAACCCGCTGCGGCTCGCCGAGGACCTCGCCACCGTCGACCTGCTCTCCGGCGGCCGGCTCAACCCCGGCTTCAGCGTCGGCCGGCCCACCCACTACGAGCACGTGCGCGACGCCCTCTACCCGGACACCGGCGACCACGAGGACTTCGGCCACCGCCGCGCCGAACGGCTGCTCGCCCTGGTCCGCGGCGACGACGCCTCCGGCTTCGCCGGCACCGAGGGCATCGAGGTGTACTCGCCCCGCGTCCAGCCGCACTCGCCCGGCCTGGCCGACCGGCTCTGGTACGGCGCGGGCAGCCTGCGCTCCGCCCGCTGGGCCGGCGAACACGGGCTCAACCTGCTGACCAGCAGCGTGGTCAAGCCCGAAGCGGCCGATGCCGCACCGGACTTCGCCGGGATACAGGCCGCGCAGATCCGCGCCTTCCGCTCCCTCCACCCCGAGAGCGAGCGCGCCCGGGTCTCCCAGGGCCTGGTGGTCATCCCCACCGACAGCGCCACCCCCGAGCAGCGCGCCAGGTACGCGGCGTACGCCCTCGCCCGCACCCCGCGCACCCTCGCCCCGCAGGGCCCGGCCCGGCTGCTCTTCGCCCCGGACCTGGTCGGCACCTCCGAGGAACTCGCCGAACGACTGCACGCCCACGCCGGCTACCGGGAGGTCGACGAGGTCGCCTTCGCCCTGCCGTTCACCTTCGGGCACGAGGACTACGTCCAGATCCTCACCGACCTCGCCACCCGGCTCGGGCCGGCCCTCGGCTGGTCGCCCTCGGCCTGACGAGGCCGGGGCCGCACCCCGGATCCGCCGACCTCCCGAACCCCCCGGCCCGCCGATGCGGTACCCGTCGACCGCACCGGCCGTTTGCGCTGCCCGAATGACGCGCTCCTGCGTCCGGATCCTCTTCCCGTCCGGTGCCCCGCGCCCGAACGCCGGGCCCGGGCGGCCGCCACGCCCCCGGCCCCACCGCCGCACGGCCCTGCTGGCCTGCGCCGTTCCGTTCGCCACCAGGGCGGTTACGTTCCGTATCGTCCTGGCCCCCCACGGTCCCGCAACGGACCGCTCCGCCGACAGCGTGCTCGCGGCCGCCGCCAGGCTCTCCCCCGGCCAGTGCCTGGAGGCCTACCGGCGCGGCTACCGCCTGCGCCTGCTGGAGGCGATGCGCGGCCTCCACCCCGCCCTGCGGGCCCTGTTGGGCGACGCGCTCTTCGACGACTGCGCCCTGGAGTACCTGGCCTCCCTCCCGTCCCGCTCCCACACCCTGTTCCAACTCGACGCGCGCTTCGCCGACTTCCTGGCCGAGCACCGCCCCGACCGGGACCGGCCGGCCGCCGGGCGCGAGGCGTGGATCGACGTGGTCACCGACCTGGCGTACGACCGGCCCCTCGCTGCGGCTGCTCGTGCTGAGCGCGCACCGGTGCACGCCTTCGCGGCGGCCGTCCGCCGGGCCGGCCCGCCCGGGATCCGCTGCCGAGGCGGGTTCCACTGGTGCTCTCCCGGCGCGACCACGTCGTCACGGCCACCGAACTGACCGACTCCGCCCACCGGTTCCTCGCCGCCCTGGTCGAGGGCGGCACCGTCCGGACGGCGGCCGCCGGAGCGGGTCTGGACGAGGACACCGCCGCGCACCTGCTCCACCGCTGAACGGCGGACGGCTGGGTACCGGCCGAACCCGTCCCCCCAACCCCCACTGTCAGGAGACACCCATCGTGACCGCCACCACCTCCGCCATCGACGAGGCCCTCGTTCCCGTCTTCCTCACCGACGAGGCCACCAGGGTCGACGCCGAAAAGCCGATCACCACCCGGGAGGAGTTGGTCAAGAAGCTGCGCGACGCCGCCATGGCCCACTTCCCCCAGCTCGGCGGTGACAACAGCGTGCGCTGGCTGATCGGCAAGCTCCCGGACGAAGTCTGATCCGGGGCCGCCCCCTCGGACCCGCCGGCCGGTCCGGCTCCCCACCGCGGGGAGCCGGGCCGGCCGCATCGCGTCTGCGGCGGGCGGCTCGACCGCTCCGTTCGCGGGCCTCCTGCCGTCGTATCCACTCCTGCACGCACCCTTGCGATGACATATAACCTGTGACATTGTTCTGACCCGATTCCGGTGACAGGTCACACGTCAACTCCCCCTCGCCTCGTGGCCGACGCCGCGTCACCTCCCCCACCTCAGGACAAGGACACCGCAGTGCGTCTGCGCCAATCCCTTCCGCTCCTGGTGGCCGCCGCCCTCGCCGGGCCCGCCACCCTGCTACCGGCCCCCGCCCTCGCCGCGGCCGCGACGACCGTGGCGGCCGCGAACCCCACGGCCCAGGCTCCGGCCCGGGCCGGGACGGCCGCGCCGAAGCCGTTCGGTGCCGAGGTCGCCGCCGACACCTCCGAGACGCTGGGCCGCACGGCCGCGCCGCTCCCCCCGGAGCTGCTCGGCCAGGCGCTCCAGCCGACCGGGACGGCCGTCCAGACCGCCCCCGACACCCGCGCCGCCGCGCCCGCGGCCAAGCGCGCGCTGACCGCGCAGGCCCCGGCCGCGCCCAGCTGCACCCCCGCCGACTTCGGCAGCCGCAGCGGCGCCGCCCTGGTCTCCTTCGTCCAGGGCGCGACCACGGACTGCGTCAAGACGCTGTTCAACGTCACCGGCACCGACGCGGGCAAGGTCTTCAAGCAGTCCCAGATGCTCGCCGTCGCCAACGCCTTCAAGGCCCAAGCGGCGAACTACACCGGCGACAACTCCGCCAACCTCCTGCAGCTCGTGCTCTTCCTGCGGGCCGGCTACTACGTCCAGTCCAACAACTCGAGCGCCGTCGGCCCGTACGACGGCACGCTCACCTCCGCCGTCCAGGCCGGACTCGACGCCTTCTTCGCGACCGCGCACCGCAAGGACGTCAGCGACGCCAACGGCACCGTGCTCAGCGAGGTGCTGATCCTCACCGACAGCGCCAACATCCAGGCGCACTACCTGAAGGTCTACCAGCAGGTCCTGAACAGCTACGACAACGGGTACAACGCGTTCCCGAAGATGGTCAACGCCGTCAACTCCGTGCTGTGGGCGCCGCTGTGGCGGGCGAACTGGAACCCCGACTACGTCAGCGCCGTGACCGCCGACCCGAGCGTGGTCACCACGCTGGCGAACTTCGCGCAGAACCACAAGGACCTGCTCGGCACCGCCAACGCCTTCCTCGACGTCAACGCCGGCAACGACCTCGCCCGCACCGCGGGCGACGGCGGCAGCATCGAGGCCTTCGCCAAGCCGCTGGTCAAGAAGGTACTCGACACCACCCCGATCTCCGGCGCCGTCGGCAAGCTGTACGTCTACACCGCGTACAACGCCAACCAGTACGACAACGCGCAGTGCTCCTACTACGGCACCTGCGACCTGCCCGGCAAGCTCACCGCCGCCGTCCTGCCGAACACCCTGGTCTGCGACAACCGCACCATACGCACCGAGGGCCTCTCCCCCCAGGAGCTGTCGACCGTCTGCGAGAGCCTCCGGGGCGAGGACACCTTCTTCCACAACCTCGTCAAGGACGACGGGCCCGTCCCGGACCAGTACGGCAAGACCATCACCCTCGCCGTCTTCTCCAACCGGGACGACTACCTCACGTACTCCTGGGCGATCTACGGCAACTCCACCGACAACGGCGGCCAGACCGTCATGGACGTCACCGACCCCGGCAACAAGCCCGTGTCGGTGATGTACCAGAAGGCGTGGATCGACGGCTTCCCCGCCAACGTGTGGAACCTCAACCACGAGTACACCCACTACCTCGACAACATCTACGACATGAAGGGCAACTTCTCCACCGAGATCTCCGTCCCGGACATCTGGTGGATCGAGGGCGTCGCCGAGTACGAGTCCTACGCCTACCGCGGCACCACCGACACCCAGGCGATGGACGAGGCCGCCGCGCACCGGTACAAGCTCAGCACGATCTTCCAGAACACCTACGACAACTCGGACACGGTGCGCACCTACCCGTGGGGCTACCTCGCCGTGCGCTACATGTTCGAGAAGCACCCCGCCGACATCCAGAACATGCTCGGCCACTTCCGCACCGGTGACTACCAGGGCGGCTACGCGGTCTACAACGGCCTCGGCACCTCCTACGACGCCGACTTCGACACGTGGCTGACCGCCTGCGCCGCGGGCGCCTGCTACGCCGACGGCCCGACCGCCCTGTTCGGCCAGTCCGTCGACGGCGCCACCGTCACCCTGACCGACAGGTCCGTGGAGACCGGCTCGAAGGCCTCGCTGGCCTCCTGGCACTGGACCTTCGGCGACGGCAGCAGCTCGAACGAGCGGAACCCGGTCCACACCTACGCCGCCGCCGGCACCTACACCGTCGACCTGACCGTCACCGACAGCAACGGCAAGTCCGCCAGCACCCCGGCCTCGGTCACCGTCACCGCCGGCGGCAGCACCACCCTGCCGACCTGCACCGACCCGCGCACCGACGCGCTCGGCCGGAACTGCTCCCGCCCGAACCAGGCCCGCACCGCCGGGAACCTCGACTACTTCTACCTCTACCTGCCGGCCGGCACCACGACCCTGAAGGTGTCCGCCTCCGGCGGCACCGGCAACGCGGCCCTCTACTACAACCCCGACAACTGGGCGTCCCCGGCGGCCCACACCGCCGCCTCCACCAACCCGGGCACCGCCCAGACCCTCACCGTCACCAACACCACGGCGGGCTACCGGTACGTCAGCCTGTACGCCACCACGGACTTCAGCGGGGTGACCGTCAGCACCCAGTACTGATCCCCCGACCGAACGGCCGAGCGGCGCGTCCCCCACCGGG